>NZ_CP157005.1:1833000-2138500 GCF_039904985.1 Methylomonas sp. AM2-LC | reverse complement strand
GCGGGTTTTGTGCTGCATGCCGTTTCCAAGGGGGGTATAGGTAAGGAAAACCAGCATGCATCTGAGCAAGGCAGTACCATTCTGGTCTTCACGCTATATAGGAGGGCTAGCTTACTCAATCACCTTTGAAATAAAACTCGCCCTCAATAGATCCATTTTCCCAAGGCACTTGCTGACCACTGGTTTCTTCTTTAACTGCGGTACGCACTTTGCGTAACAACATGCCGACTTCCAGCCCAGGTTGATTTATTTCCTCTAATAGATGCTTGGTATAAGTGCCGTTGCGACCATTGCCATCCAGCGCCACATTATCGGGATTGGTGGCAAAAACCAATAAAGTACCATTGGGAGCAGACATGCCAATCAAACCTCTACCCATAGACCGGGTGGTACTGGGAAATGGATTGTTTCGACAAGCATCCAGGAAAACCAAGTTAAGATGGCTTTTACCTTCCCCCATTTTTTCTACCACATCATTCGCACTGATAGCTTTACGTTTGACATCATCTTCGCGGGTTAAATTGGCATCCACAGGTAATAAATAGTTTTCGCCTTTAACCTGTAAACCGTGTCCTGAATAATAAAACAAACCGATGCCGCCGCCTTTCAGGTTTTCCCCAAACTGGTAAACGGCATCGGCCATGGTCTCGAGACTTGCATTGGTTTTTAAGGTCACTTGAAAATTAACCATTTTAAGCGCTTGTGCCACATCCTCTGCATCATTAGTCGGATTAGGTAATTGTGGCGCATATTGATAGGCACCATTACCTATCACTAAAGCGACTCTGCGCTCTGATTTATTATTGCTGTCCAAATTAATAGTACTGACATTGGGCGCTTTAACGGAACTTGGTGAAGTTGCATGGCTAACAGTGGGTGCCGGAGCGCTTGCCTGGACACTGGGAGTGGTAACCGGCGTAGTGATTGGCATATTAGTCAATACCACTGTATTTTCACTACTACCCGTACTCATTGCATTTCCATTTTTATCATTATTGATAAAATTGAATGAAATCGGTGAACGCTCATCGTAAGGTGGTTGCGTATGATGCGGTTTTTGCTGATAACCGGCAGCTGCCGCAACGATGTCGTGACTCTGCCGATTGACCAGTATTTTAAGTTCCCCCCCGGCACTAATGGGGGAGCCTATGCTTTTGCCATCGACAGTAAATTGGGTATTGTCTTTATTGGAAATTAAGGTAACAACCTGATCGGCATCGGCAGAGGCTTTTGGATAGCTCAGTTTGTCTTGTTCAGAAAATTTGGCTGAGGTGCAAGCACTCAAAATTAATGTGCACGCTATCACCAGCACGATAGGTTTGGTCATCATTCTGGTCATAGTCATGCCCTTTTGGTTTAGTGCTTTTTACGCGTATTCAGCTTTTTTTCTAGCTGAGGTGTCGCTTGAGTGGCTTGAGGTGCCACGGCTTTACAATCGGCAAGCATAAAGCGAAACTCATACACAGGAAAATCATAAGGTGGCCTTAATCTTTCCGTTTTGGCCTCACAACCGGGTGGTTCTGCCACCACGGTATGTTGTGCGCTACTATCAATACAAACCTTTAATTGTTTGGCACGACCCATTTCTTTACCATCAACGGTAAATAGCGTTTGTTCTTCGCTAGAAACCAAGCGTAAAACTTCATCGGCCTGATCGGATACTTTAGGCTCATCAGCGCAGTTTTTGGATAAACCCTCTTCAATATTGGTTTTAGTATCGAAAATACCCGTCTTGGTGTTATCGACCTGCTTTTCAAAGTCGCGTCCAAACTTGGTACCACAACCCATACTCAACATTGTAACCATAGCACTCACTGCAATGAGCGTAGATCCCGTAAATTTCATGCATTTCTCCGTTGTAGCGAAATCAACAATCGCTCATTAACCGGAAAGGTTAATGAGCGATCTATTTTTATTATTGATATTTTGATTTTTCAAGCAAGGATTTCTCGCCGACTTGCATTTTTGCAGCGGTACCTTCCAATTTAACAGTTTGCACGTAATAAAAAGGATAGGATGTATAAGTGGTATCTAGGCGGTAATTGATAATGGTATCAGCACCGGGTTGTTCAGCTAACGCATCACTCATAAGTTTTAATACTTTTTCTTTAGTTAACTTCGGTGGAATTAGGAACATGCCTTCTTTTACCTCCGCACTAATATGTCCCAATGGTTGAACATTTGAATTTGGATAAGCAAAATGGGTTGTAGGCTCAAAAGTCCCGTGTGTTGAAGAGCAACCGATCTGGAACAGGGAAAGAGCTACGATACTTGTAACTGTTAATAAGCGCATGGTATTTCTCATTAGTTAATTAGTTGGATTATTTCAGGACTTGAGTGCCGACCTTCATTTTTGCAGCCGTACCTTCAACGCGATAGGTAACTGTGTATATGGGTAATACCAAAAATTGAGTAATATCCATAAAATGCAGGCTATTAACTAATAAATCTGCCCCAGGACTTTTCTCAATTGCTTTTGTAACCGCTTCGTATTCGAGGCTAGACGGTTTGTCGGGTGGCACAAAAAATGAAGTTTTACTGGCTTGCCCTTCAACATGGCCCTGAGGATAAACATTGCTGTTTGGATAATCAAAATGAGATTGTGGAGATAATTTAGCGACATAGGTTTGTGTGCACCCAGAGGCTAATAAACACAATATACTTAAAGAAAGTAATTTTTTCATGGTTCTTCCAGTTCTTGGATAATTTTAATAATTAAAAGGGTTTGGATTATAAAGCGCACTTCTACTTTCACATCTTTTGCCCCAATAGAAACATAAACGCTTTCATTTAAGGCAAAACCAACAGCCTAATCGGCCAAAGATAAAACGCCACCCATTTAAAGTTTAAAATTATTTTCATTGCAAGAAATAGGTGAATTTCAACATTATCACAAACATGACTAGTATTTCAAGTATAGCGCGGATAGATTTTAATACATGCATTTGAAGCGTTTTATCTAACGATTTTTTTACATCGCCAATTCAACGCTGAAAATGAGGTAGCGCAAGAAACAGTAGGTGACAATTAGGGGAGCTTCGAAAAACCTGGCTTTTGTGCTTCGACAGGCTCAGCACGAACGGTAGGCTATTGATATATAAATACCACCGTTCGCCCTGAGCTTGTCGAAGGGTGGTTTTTCGAAGCTCCCTTAGGTTTGATAGCACTCAGCGTATTACACTACGCCATTGCAGCCTTATGACGAAAACACATTGATAATTAACTAAAACAATTCCCAAACCGGCTTTAATTGCGGCGGCAACGCTGCCAGCCGGCCTAATTCCAGCCAGGGATTATCCGGCGCGTGAAAATCAGAACCCACTGAGGCGTATAACTGATATTTTTGGGCATAGTCAGTGCTAAAGCGGATTTCGTCGGCACTGGCTCGACCGGTCACCACTTCAATGCCCTCACCGCCCATCTCTTTAAAAGCCTGCAAAGCATTTCTCAACCATTTGGCACTGAGTTTATAGCGCATGGGATGAGCCAATACGGCAACGCCTCCGGCTAGTTTGATCCAGTTAATGACATCGGCCAGATCGGCCCAAACGGTGGGTACATAGGCGGGTTTACCTTTGCTTAAATAACGATCAAAGGCTTCTTGCTGGGTGCTGACGTAGTGGTTTGCCAGTAAAAAATCGGCAAAATGTGAACGGGTAATCTCGCCATTACCCGCAGCCAGCGAGACAGCGGCAAAGGCACCCGGTATGTGTTTTTTTTCCAGCTTGGCAGAAATTTTTTGCGCTCGTTCGGTACGTAACAACTGCTGTTTTTGGGTACCGGCAATTAATTCGGCTTGTAATGGATCGATATTTAAACCGACGATATGCAAACACTGACTTTGATAACTGGCGGATAATTCGATACCGTTTATTAATCGGATACCCCATTGTGCTGCGCTTTGTCTGGCTTCTGCTAAACCGGCAGTGGTATCGTGATCGGTTAAGGCCATCACACTGACACCTTGAGCATGCGCACGGCTAACCAGTTGCTGTGGGCTTAAAGCCCCATCAGAAGCGGTGGAATGCGTGTGCAAATCATATATTTCTGGCACTATTGGTAATCTCCGTACAGTTTTGCATAAAGGCCATTCTGCTGAATCAAGGTTTCATGCTTACCTTGTTCACAAATCACGCCTTGTTCAAACACATACACATGATCGGCTTGTTTAACGGCACTTAGGCGGTGGGCAATAATCAGCGTGGTCCTACCATTCAAAAATTGATTAAGCGCCTGATGCAGTTTAAATTCTGTTTCGCTATCCAAGGCCGATGTTGCTTCATCGAGTATTACCACGGACGGCTTACTGACTATCATACGCGCAATGGCTAATCGTTGTCGCTGTCCACCGGATAAGCGCACCCCCTGGCGACCCACCACGGTATCCAACTTTTGCTCTAAATCCATTACGGTGGATTTTAATTGGGCGATTTCCAGTGCATCCCATAACTCTTCATCCGCCACCTGTCGCCCCAAGGTCAGATTGGCACGAATAGAGTCGTTTAACAGCGCCGGATGCTGCAACACCGTGGCCACATGCTCGCGCACCACGTCCAGACCAATGTGATGAATGGGTACACCATCGTAATAGATCATGCCTTGTTGGGGGGCGTACAAACCGATTAGGGTTTGCGCTAACGTGGATTTCCCGCCGCCACTGGCACCGACCAGCGCTATTTTTTCTCCAGCAGCAATATTAAGCGAAATGCCGTTTAACACCGGTTCATCTTTATAACTGAAATACAGGTTTTCAACTGTCAGTCGCACGGTTTTATTCGCCAAAAACGGATTTTGCAGATGCGGGTAATCCGGCTCTTGTTTTAGCAGAGTTAGCGCATTTACTCGATGTAGTGCGCCTTTGGCTGCATAATAAGCCTGCTGAATATTCAGTATCTCTTGCACCGGTGCCATCATGAACCACAAATAACCAAACACGGCCAGCATTTCCCCTATGGTTAAACCGGAATATAAAACCATCAGCATGGAAGTAGCGCGAAAAATATCGAACCCAAACAAAAACGTTAAAAAGCTAAGACGTCCGGTTGCATCACTTTTCCAGGCAAATACGGTAGAATGACTTTTAACGGCATGGGCACTGGCTATCAGTTGTTGACAATAATGCTGTTCGCGATTACTGGCACGAATCTGATGTATGGCTTCCAAGGTTTCACTCAGCGCTTGCTGAAACACAGCATAGGCCTTGTTTTCATTGGCTTTAAGCGTTTTAATTTTTGAACCAATGGCTCTGGCAAAATAAATAACCACCGGGTTTAATACAATAATAAACAAGCCCAGTTGCCAGTTCATCCACAATAGAATAAGTGCTGTACCCAACACAGTTAAGCAGGCCACTAATAATTTACTGATGGTGGAACCAATAAAATTGTCCAGCGTATCCAGATCCGTCACCATATAGGCTGTGACTGTACCACTGCCTAAGTTTTCGTATTCGGACATGGAAATATGCTGCAAATGTTTGACCAGACCAGCACGAATGTGAAAAATAACATCTTTGGCAATCATTGAAAATTGCCGGGTTTGTATCACGTTTAAAACCACCGCTATCAAACGTAACAGCAAGCTGGCAATTAAAACGCCGGAAATATACACGAAAGGCTGTTGCCAAGTAATTGGCAAATAGGGATTAACAAAGTTTAATACGGTGCCGGGATGGTTTAACAGTACCTCATCGACCAGTAACGGCATTAACAGCGGGACAGGCACACTGACTACTACAGCCAACAAAGCAAAAATATGACCAGAAATTAATGGTTTTTTTTGCCGTAAAGCGATATTAAAAATAGTGTGCCAAGAATATTCAGATTGTTTAGGCAAGTCTGTTTTTTTCAAAAGAGAAGACATATTAAGATTGGACTGAGAGAATTATACTACCTAATGTTGACTGCCAAAAACCATTCCGGGTTCACACTTTTATTCTGGAGAATAATATGATACTCGCTATCAGAATGTTATGGTTAACCGCTTTGCTTTTAGCATCGGTGTGCCATGCAGAAAATGCCGTATCCTCTCTCCCCGCTTTGCGCAAAGTGTTCCTGCAAACCGAACAATATATCTATCAGGATCGGGATGCTGAGTATTTTACTTTGGCAGAAACCTTAAAAGACTACCCTTTATATCCGTATTTGCACTATCAATGGCTGAAAAAACATCTGGACGATACACAGGCCGTACAAGATTTTTTAAACACTTACGAAAGCAGTCGCTATAGCCGCTTATTGCGCCCAAAATGGCTATTGCAACTGGCAAAAACTCAGCAATGGCCATTGTTCAGCAAGCAGTATCGTAACAATGACGATCCTGACTTGCATTGCTATTATGCGCAAGCACAATGGCAAAGTGGGCAGCAACAGGCCGCCCTGGAGAGTGCGCGACAATTATGGCTATCTGGAAAATCACAACCAGCCAGTTGTGATGCGGTGTTTGCGTGGCTAAAAACGTCCAGCATTTTTACGCCTAATCTGGTTTGGCAACGCTTTCAGGCGGCGCTAAATCAGGATAACCTGCCGCTGGCAACGGCCTTGCAGACTGGGTTACCGGAAGCCGAACAACCAGATGCACAGCTATGGCTGAAATTACACCAGCAACCCAGCTTACTGGCTGAGGCCAGTGAGTGGAAACACAGTTACCCTTTAGCACCAGCTTTATTTGTGCATACACTATTGCGCTGGCTGGATAGCGATCCCGGCGCCGCTTTGCAAGTATGGGAAACAGAAAAACAAAATTTTGCCATTGCAGCAGATACCTTGTCCGACACGGATAAACGCTTAGGGGTCGCCTTAGCATTAAAACGCGACAGCCGTGCTTATGATAAATTAGCGCAAATTGCTAACAAAGACGCCAGCACGCGTGAATGGGTGGTACGCGCAGCTTTGAATCAACAAAACTGGCAACAAGTCTACCAAGCTTTAAACGATCTGCATGCCGAAGAAAAAATACAGGATAAATGGCAGTATTGGCAGGCCAGAACATTAACATCGCTGGGACAAACCGAGCTGGGTTTAAGCATTTATCAACAAATTGCCAAAAATCGCAGCTTTTATGGCTATTTGGCCGCTGACCATCTTCTACAGCAACCGCTACTGATAGACCATCCCTTGCAGGTGTCTAGTCAGGAGCTGGACAAATTAGAACAAAAAACCGAATTTCAGGTCAGCTCTGAATTACTGGCCATCAACCGCAAACAAGAAGCCAAGCATCAGTGGTGGTATGCTATCGCCAATCTGGAGCAACATGATTTGATGGTAGCCGCTAAACTGGCACAACGCTGGCAATGCCCTGCTCTGGCTATTTTTACCATTGCCAAGGCGAATGAGTGGAATGATATTGAGTTACGCTTTCCATTACAATTTAACAGCCAGATCCAACTAATTGCCAATGATCAACAGCTTGATCCGGCTCTGATTTTTGGCTTGATCCGCCAAGAGAGTGCCTTTGATGAATATGCCGATTCGCCAGCGGGTGCCAAAGGCTTGATGCAAATCATGCCGAAAACGGCACAACAAATTGCTCAAAATTTTAACGAAAACTGGACTGGCGAAACCAGTTTGTTCAATCCGCTGCTGAATATTAAATACGGTAGTTTTTATTTCAAAAAACTGCTCCAGCAATTTAATGGCAATCATGTACTGGCTACAGCGGCCTATAATGCAGGTCCAAACCGGGTAAAACGCTGGTTACCGGAAACAAAATCTTTACCCGGTGACATCTGGATAGAAACTATTCCTTATAAAGAAACCCGAAGTTATGTGTCCTCGGTGTTACTTTATGCCTTGATTTATCAGCAACGGTTGCAAAAAAACAGCCTAAAACTGGAAAATTTAATCTCTATCATCAACCCCGGTTAAAAATTGAGCTGATTTTTTATGCTGACTATTGGATAATGGGAGGTGTTTTCATATCACTCTAATCAGGTAAAAATTTAATGGAGAAACAGCACAGTTTCACACGCGAAGAGTTGTTAATGTCAGGTCGTGGCGAATTATACGGTCCAACCAACGCACAACTGCCACTACCAAATATGCTCATGATGGATCGCATCATTCATATTTCCGACACGGGCGGCAAATATGATAAAGGTGAAATTATTGCTGAATTGGATATTAATCCTGACTTATGGTTTTTTGGCTGCCATTTCCAAGGTGATCCAGTCATGCCAGGCTGTCTTGGTTTGGATGCCATGTGGCAATTGATTGGTTTTTATTTATGCTGGATGGGCGGCCCCGGCAAAGGTAGGGCACTGGGTTGTGGCGAAGTTAAATTTACCGGCCAAGTATTGCCCACTGCAAAAAAAGTGACCTATCGAATTGATCTTAAACGCGTTATATTGCGTAAATTGGTAATGGGCATTGGTGATGCTATCATGGAAGTAGACGGCAAACCCATTTATGAGGCCAGCGATCTACGTGTTGGTCTATTTACTTCTACCCAAGATTTTTAAGGCATCTGTATGAAACGCGTTGTAGTTACCGGCTTAGGTATCGTTTCCAGCATTGGCAATGATCGCACTGAAGTGGTCGAATCATTAAAATCGGGCCGCTCTGGTATTTGTCATGCCGACATTTATGAGGAATTAGGTTTTCGCAGCCATGTGCATGGCCCCATCAATCTGGATATCGACGCACTGATAGACCGTAAGATAAAACGCTTTATGGGTGATGGCGCGGCTTATAATTATATTGCCATGCAACAAGCTATCATCGATGCCGGATTGGAAGACGACGAGGTTTCCAATTATCGTACCGGTCTGGTGATGGGTTCTGGCGGACCTTCCACCTCAAACTTGGTGGATGCTGCCGACATACTGCGCTCCAAAGGCGTCAAAAAAGTGGGCCCTTACATGGTGACCCGCGCCATGTCCAGCACCAACACGGCTTGTCTGGCCACACCGTTCAAAATTAAAGGTGTTAATTACACCATCAGTTCTGCGTGTGCTACCAGCGCACATTGTATCGGTCACGCCATGGAGCTGATACAGCTGAATAAACAGGATATAGTATTTGCTGGCGGCGGTGAAGAATTACACTGGACTATGTCGGTATTATTCGACGCGATGGGCGCCCTCTCCTCCAAATACAATGACAGCCCAGAAACCGCTTCCAGACCTTACGACAGCAACCGGGATGGCTTTGTTATTTCCGGTGGCGGTGGCGTATTGGTGATAGAAGAACTGGAACATGCCAAAGCGCGTGGCGCAAAAATTTATGCCGAGCTGGTCGGTTATGGCGCAACCTCTGATGGTTATGACATGGTGCAACCGTCCGGAGAAGGTGCGGTTCGCTGCATGCAGCAAGCCATGGCAAGCATACACGAAAAGATCGATTATATTAATGCACACGGCACCAGCACCCCGGTGGGCGATACCCGCGAACTGGAAGCCTTGCGTAATGTATTTGGTTCTGGCCATGTGCCGGCAGTCAGCTCCACCAAGTCATTAACGGGCCATGCTTTGGGTGCTGCCGGTGTTAACGAAGCCATCTATTCCTTATTAATGATGCAGGAAAACTTCCTCAGCGCGTCTGCAAATATTACCGACCTGGATCCTGATGCGGCCGATATTCCTATTATCCGCGACTATCAAAGCCCGGTAAGCCTGAATACGGTGATGTCTAACAGCTTCGGATTTGGCGGCACCAATGCCACTCTGATTTTTCAGCGTTATAACGGCTAACCTTAAGTTGCTACAGCTTTTGCGCTGTAGCAACATACTTCAGAGTCATGACCGAATTAGAATATAAAACCAGAACCCAGTTCAACAAACTCCAAAAACGTCTGCGTCGCGGCGTTGGAGAGGCCATTGTCGATTACAATATGATCGAACAGGGCGACAAAGTAATGGTTTGTCTATCTGGCGGCAAAGACTCCTATACCTTGCTGGATATTTTGCTCAATCTGCAAAAAACCGCGCCTATCGACTTTGAAATTCTGGCGGTTAATCTGGATCAAAAGCAACCGGGCTTTCCAGAGCATGTATTACCGGAATATCTTAGTCAGATTCAGGTACCGTTCCACATTATAGAAAACGATACCTATAGTATCGTCAAACGTATCATCCCTGAGGGCAAAACCACTTGCAGCCTATGCTCCAGACTGAGACGCGGCACTTTGTATAGCTTTGCCCATGAACATAACATAACCAAAATCGCTTTGGGTCATCACCGCGATGATATTATCGAAACGCTGTTTTTGAATATGTTTTATGCCGGAAAAATGAAAGCCATGCCGCCTAAATTGCTGAGCGACGATAAGCGCAATATTGTGATTCGGCCATTGGCCTATTGCCGGGAAAAGGATATTAACCGCTATGCGGCATTTAAAAAGTTTCCGATAATACCTTGCAACCTATGCGGCTCTCAGGAAAACTTACAACGCAAAGCAATGAAACAAATGTTAAATGTCTGGGACAAGCAATTTCCCGGTCGTCTGGAATCTATTTTTGCCAGTTTACAAAATATTGCCCCCTCGCAAATGGCTGATACTGGACTTTTTGACTTTGCCACCTTAACGCGTAATCCGGATTCTGGATTAGCGCACCAACCTACTGAAGAGTTTGGACTGGATATTCTGGAGCGTTAAACATCAGGCTATATTTGAAAAATACGTTGACATTATTCCGCGTAAATTTAGGTTTGTATAGTATAGGCTAACGCCAGACGGGCGTAGTAATCGCGACAAATGTGCTTGATTTCGTTCAGGACAAGTTACAGCTCACAACTTTTAAATTATAAAGATTAAATAATACGATAAAACCTAACACTGAATGCGCAAAACACCTAAATGTAATGCTTACATGGACTTTTTACTATGAATAAAACAATTTTGGTGACGGGTGGTGCGGGTTATATTGGCAGCCATACCTGTGTTGAATTGCTAAAGCATGGCTATGAAGTCATCGTAATAGACAATCTGAGTAACAGCAAGATTGAAGCCATTCGTCGTATTGAGACCATCACAGAAAAAACCATTAGCTTTCACCAAGCCGATCTCAGAAACAAAATCACCCTAACCCGGATTTTTGAGTGTTCTAAAATTGATGCGGTTATCCACTTTGCTGGTTTAAAAGCCGTCGGGGAATCCTGTCAGAAACCACTAAGTTATTATGATAACAATATTGGCGGCAGCTTGGTGTTGTTGGAAACCATGACTGAACAAGGGGTTAAAACTCTGGTATTCAGTTCATCTGCTACGGTTTACGGTGACCCACACACGGTCCCCATACTGGAAGATTTTCCATTGCAGACCACTAATCCTTATGGGCGTACCAAATTATTTATTGAAGAAATATTACGCGATGCCAGTGACGCCGATACTTTAAACCAGCACCCACATCCTTGGAAAATAGGCATTTTGCGTTATTTTAATCCGATAGGTGCGCATAGTAGTGGTCTGATAGGTGAAGATCCGCAAGGCATACCCAATAATTTAATGCCCTATCTGGCTCAGGTTGCCATTGGCAAACGTGACATTCTTTCCGTATTTGGTAATGATTACCCTACTCCTGATGGCACTGGCGTGCGCGATTACATCCATGTGGTGGATCTGGCGCAAGGTCATATTAAAGCCTTACAATATCTGGAAGCAAAAGCAGAAAGCAGTGTGGTGTGTGACGCTTTCAACCTGGGTACCGGCATGGGATACAGTGTATTGGATTTAATCAATACCTTTCAAAAGGTTAACAATATGCAAATACCGTATCAAATAACCGCACGCCGCCCTGGCGATATAGCCACCTGTTATGCAGACCCTGGTTTGGCTTATGAAAAACTGAACTGGAAAGCGGAAAAAAGCCTGGATGAAATGTTGGCTGATACCTGGCACTGGCAGAAAAAAAATCCTGCGGGTTATTAAACCAGTTAAATTAATCCGCCATTCTCCACGCGATTTCGACCATTACGCTTAGCCGCATACAAAGCGGTATCGGCGGATTTAATCAAGGCCACAGACATATCGGTTAAGCCGACTTTTTGTCCTTGTACCATCTTGCAGGTTGCTACGCCAATGGAAATAGTGACCGGAATTGGCTCTCCACAATATTCTATCTCTAAGGAAGCGATATTAAAGCGCATACGTTCAGCTATGTCGTTTGCCGTATTATTGTCACACTCGCACAATAAAGCCACAAATTCCTCCCCCCCATAGCGCGAGAGCACATCATTACTGCGCAGGAATTTTTTGCTGACTGAGGCCACTTGCGCCAACACATAATCACCGGCCTGATGTCCATAGCCGTCATTAATGCGTTTAAAAAAATCAATATCCAGAAACAAGCAGGACAGTGCGCTACGATTACGCCGACTGCGCTCCAACTCTTCGGTCAGACGCTGCTCTAAAAAACGCCGATTATTCAATCCGGTTAAAGGATCGATCAAACTGGTATGGCGCAGCGCCTCGAAATTAAGATTATTTTCAAAACAGATGCCTATTACCGCAGCAATATGTTGAATAAAATCAGTTGCCATTTTCTGGGTAAAACGGTTTTCTTCATAACTACCCAGATTAATGGACCCCATACATTTACCGCGCCTTAACAAAGGCACAATAACCACTGAGGCGGGTTTTTTAGGCAAGTCAGGGAAAAAACCGGCACAACTATCAGCTTGATAGATACCTAGAAACGGGCGTATGGGCCTGCCCAGATTACTGTGCAAGCATTGATCATCTGCGACTAAAAATAAAGATTCGACAGCTTGATAATCATAGTTATCAATCTCTAGATAATGGGCAATTTCACCTTTAGGATCGACCAGACAGAGGCTAATGACATCCAAATCCAATAAGGCTTTGCTTTCACCTAAAATAAAATCGATCATCTCTGCTAACGAACTCATCCCCAACAGATGTCGCTCAAAATGCTGTAAGCGCCTTAAAGTATCGCTATTTTGCTGCACTCGATCCAACATGCCATCAAGATGACTTTGCAAAACGGATAAATTGGTAGTGATATCTTCTTCCACTCTGTCTCTCAAATCGATTCCTGACCCCAGTTAAGCCTAGCAGTTTTCTCTAAAATTGTGTGTTTTAGTTGTATAACTGTGGAGTGGTTATTAGAAAAATGACACTATTCGCAGTCAGCACTTGCCATCTATAGTAACGAATTGCCAAAAAACAAGCTAGATACCTAGGTTAAGCAGCATTTGCAAGTCGTTATGTATATTGGATAAGTTTTAACGGAATAAGGTAAAATTTGTGTCACTATTCTCCGTAAAGGCAAGCCTGTATAAAATCTGCTGCTGCCAGTTGGTGTATCAATGGTGACAGACGCGCTAAAGGCTGTTAGCACATCGTATCGCGTATTGATTTAAAATTATAAAAAACTACACTTAATAGTTACAAATTTGGTAACTTTCTCGACTCTTATCCTTTTACTTGGTTTTATGCCGAAAAAATCTCCATACTCCGCGTATTTTAAACTACTCAAGCACCTATCCACAGTCCCTCATCGTGGATTTAGCGGTTATTTTGTAGCGGTTTTATCATGTTTTGCCGCCCTGCTGATCCGCTTGTTAATTTTACCGATGGAATCAGGATTACCCTTTCTAACTTTTTTTCCAGCCGTTATTTTTGCAGTTTTTTTTGGCGGCAAAGGCCCCGGAATTGTCGCCTTGCTATTAAGTACTATCGCTGCAAACTATTTATTTATTCCTCCCTTTGGCTATTTCACTTGGTTTTTTGATCACACCACCATAGGCTCAAATGCGGTTTTTTATAGCCAAGTATTGATAGTGATGTGGGTAATAGAGGCATTTCACAAGCAACGCCAAAACTATACTATCGTTTCTCAACAACTGCGGCTAGATCAAAATCGCATAAAATTCCTAGCTGACAATATGGATGGATTTGCGACTTATACGATAGATCCGCACGGCTATGTACAATCCTGGAACAAAGGCGCACGAAAGCTATTGGGCTATAGTAAAAAAGCCATTTATGGACTATCGAGTCAGCGCTTTTTCACCGAGGAAGACATTAACAGCGGCCTACCTACTTGCATACGCGAACTTGCCCGTCGCAATGGTCATTATGAGAATCCGGGCTGGCGAGTGCGTAAAGATGGCAGTTGTTTTTTTTCCAAAATCATCGTATCCCCTTTGTATGATGAACGCGGTAACTTAACGGGCTTTGTGGAAATTCTTCGCGATTTGTCCGATCAACCTCACTATGAAAAGTATTTGCAAAGCATTATTCAATCAGCGCCTATGCCCTTGTTGATGGTGAATGCTGATGCCGAAATTATTATGGTTAATGCCTATACCGAAAAGCTTTTTGGTTATCAAACCGATGAGTTAACGGGTAAAAACTTTGACGTTTTGGTACCGGAAAGATTTAGAGAACATCATAAAAATTATTTGTCTGAATATTTGCAGAACCCAGACACTCGCAATACCACGGTTGTTCGTGAAATAAAAGGTGTCAATCAACAGGGTAAAGAATTTGCAGTACATATCGGCTTGTGTGCTATTGATTTAGCCGATGGACAATTAATTTTGGCAACCATTAACCCCATCAACCAAGCTAAATTTCGGCGTAGGGATACGGATTTATTATATGCGGGTTTAAATAACAATCCAGACAATGCTAAAAGTGCTGACATACTGAGCGAGGATATTGCGCCCCTAATAGTGGATAAAGCCAGCAATGAAGCCCCTCTGGCAAACGCTGCAAGTGCAACAGTAGTACAGACAAGCAGCGAATCCAGCCCGCCACCACCTGAACAAGTTAGCAATAGCTCCCCAACTCCAGGCACTTTAATGCCTGACTTGGAAAGGGCCGCCAGTTTAGGACTACAAGGCAATCAGTTACTGCTAAAAAAATTACTGTTTAGTTTCGCAGCAAACTACGCAACTGCAGATAGGCAAATTGAAAGCCTGCTGGCGGATAAGCACACAGAAAAAGCCGCCGAATTGTTACATCGTTTGCAAAGTGCTGCCGCCAATCTGGGTTTACAGGCATTAGCCACCACCGCGCAGCAATTTAAGAATGAGCTGCGATGCGCCCATCCTCTGAACGCACAGCCTGAGTTTGCCTTACATCTGCAAGACGCAGTAGCGTCTATTCAACAACAACTACCGGCCGATTTGGAAATAGCGACAAACACCCCTGCTGATCCTGAATTTATTCTGCATAAAATCACAGAATTAAGTGATCGCTTAAAGAAACGCGAAGTACCCAATGACAGCGAAATACTCGCATTAAACCAACTGCTTTTCGCACAGATTGACGAGGATTTACTGAATACTTTTGCCGAAAACCTATCAGCATTTGATTTTTCAAGCGCATTACAAACTTTAGATAAAATTACCGACCAGTATAAAAACAGCTTATCAGCGTAATTTGTTGGTGTCTGCCAGAAAACCGGCAGACACCCCATTAAACGGCTAACTGCGTTTTTTTATCCACCAGATACACCCATTCCTCGGTTTCTGTCACTTTAAAAGCCTTGAGTTTTTTACCTTCACACAAGGCACTGACCGAAGCACCCGTCACCGGATCATAGCAAATGCTGTGCATGGAACACTGAATATAGCGCCCGGAGTCATCAAAGATCTGACTGGCTTCGCAATCCAGCGCTTTAGGCATATGCACGCATTGATTCAAATATCCGTAAACCACACCCTTAAACCTAAGCAATAAGGCATCACGTTTTACGCCTTGATAAATGACAGTTAATGCAAATTTCCCTAACTCTGGCACTTGGGCACTACGGCAAATAGGTGTGGATAGGCTGATTATTAATTTCGACATGACTCATCCCAAACAAAACATAAATTTTGCCAGCATCAACCGGCATTTGCATAATTCTCTACTAAAACAATGGGCTAATCCTAAATTAAGCCCATTTATAGTGTCTTATGCTTTAGGGCCCCCTGCCCTAGTTCGCGTCTAAATTCACGTGGAGAACACCCATAGTGTTGTTTAAATACGCGGCTAAAATGCGCGGCATCATTAAATCCCCAGCGAAAGGCAATATCAGCCACTGGCTGACCTGAAAACAGCGGGCTTAGCAATTCTTTTCGACAATTTTCTAATCTGCGCTTCCAGACAAAACGCATGGTTGATACACCTTCATCAGCGAATAAATCGTTGATATAGCGTACCGACAAACCAGCATATTGGGCAATAATAGTGGTGTTGAGTGCTTGATTACGCAGGTTTTTCTCGATAAACGTTTTGATCGTATTGAGTGAAACGGCCCGACTTCTGGATAAATGATAGTTAGATGGCCGAATTGCGGAGAGCGCCAGTGTCAATAAATCTAATGATTGATCGGAAAGTCTGGCAAATTCTTCGGCCTGCAACTGCGCAGCCTGAGTGGCAAACGCGTGCAGAAAGTTTGCCGCCACAAAACCGATACCCTGATCACCGGGAATACGTAACGCGGTACAACGATCTATGCCCGCCACCCTGTCTCTCATCACTGTTCTGGGGATAGCAAATATCAGCTTGCTGAATTCGCCCGGACAATGGATACGATGCGGCAGAGTTGCATCATACAGAGTCATGTCGCCCGCTTGCAGAAAAACTTCTCTACCATTTTGCTCAAGTAGGTAGTCGCCAGACAGCAGTATGACGGCAAAATAAGCATCCTGACTCGGCAAATAGGCTTCGCCGGGTAAACGCTGTAAAGAAATAGCACTGGATTGAACCACAGACAATTGTAAATCATCCCCAGGGTAAATAATCAGCTGTTGGGACATATCGTCTTTGACAGCAGAGACTATATCAACATGCGTATATTCTCGGCAGATAACCTCGCGTAACCAATTCGCTCTTTCGCGGGGTGGAATAGCGTTTGTGGAAAGCTTGATACAGGCTCTCTCGGGGTTGGAAGGCAGTTTTGCTGGCATAGTCTTCACTTGTTTTTAATGCATATAATCCTTCCAAACAGCCGTTATAGTCAAGTTTTGGTGCCGTTTAGTACCAACACGAAACACTATAAAATGGGATACTAGACAATGTCTTGCAAAGCTTACACCGGCTGGCTTACACGTTTAATATAGATCTGTTCAAGCTAAGCCTATGCAAGCATACTAACCTGCTGTTTACAGGAAAAAAAGTTAGCCTAAATAAACAATAAGCTTACACATTTACTTCAGATAAGGAAAATAAAATGGAAGAATTACTCAACCACACTGCAGCTAGAATTGCGCTGAGTGCCTCTGGCATTTTTTTTATGATCGGTTTATTAACCGGGCTTTGGAAATATATTTGCATGCGGCGCAGTGAGAAACTCGAAGCACCATACTATGTCAACACGGCACACCGTGCCGCGTTAATGTACGCGTTTTCCGCACAATTGCTGGCAGTTTTTGCCGCACTCAGTGCATTTTCCGACACCGTTAATACCCTGGCAGTGATCCCACCGCTGCTGTTTTTTGCTATTGCCATCGGTCACTATATCAATCTTGGCCTAACGACTTTAAGCAATAACAGCATACGCGATTCCTTAGATCGCAATAAAGATTACACTATATTAAATGTCTTATCCGTTGCAGAAATTGGCGGGTTTTCGGTATTGTTAGTGGGATTCTTTTTACGCTTGTGGGCTTAAGCATCCGTTTTCATTGTCTGAACTCAAAGTTAATATCAAAAGAATATACTTTGTAAAAATACTCTAAAATAACATTATTAATCAATGAGCTAGTATAAGTAATACCATTACATGGTGTTACTTATACTAACGTGTCATCTAAAAAAAAAGCCGTGATCAATACAATCACAGCTTCTTATTAATGACTTTTTATGCAGAAAGGACCCGAAGGTCCTTTCATTTTAGTACTTACAGACCGTTATCAACTGTTAACGATGTAGCAGTGATTACGCCATTCAGGACATAACCTTTTTGTACCTGTACGTTATAACCAACACGTATTGCTTTGGTCAAACCGGTCCAGTTACCCTGCCAAGATATTGCAGTACAGGCCGGAACATTAACAACAACACCTTTAATGGTAACAGAAGTACCTGATACTGCAGTTGCATTACCTTGTATACCGTTATAGGTAGTCGCGCCCGCAGGTTTAGTGCATGTCAAAACTGGAGCAGAAGCAATTGTCAGCGGAGCTGTTGTAGAAAATGTTTTACCATTCGCATCAACCACCGATAAGCTTACAGAGAATGTACCATTTGCAGTAGGCGTACCTGCAAGAGTTACAGTACTTCCACTCAAAGAACCACTTAGACCAGCAGGAGCACCTACCGTGACGGTATAAGGCGCTAATCCACCCGTCGGTCCGGCAAATGTCGTGCTATAAAGCTTACCAACAGTAGCCGATGGTAATGTAGGAACTGCAATGCTCAAAGGTGTTACACAAGTGTTTGTAGGAACATCCAAAACTTGTGGAGCAGTGCAAACAGCTGGTTTCGGCTTAACAGTTACAGTTGTTGGAACACACCACATTGGATTACCATTGGGTCCGCCTGACGCAGCACCATAAGAACCAGAATAAGTAATCAAAGCGCCTACTGGGAATGAGCCATTGGCCAGTCCTTGTAAGAATGTGTAAGTTACGCCAGTTGCAGGAATCGCTACATTGTTTGCTGCGGTTGAAATGTATGGAGCCTTGATGATGATTCCATTAAACAGCGCAATATTTGTGTTTCTTGCCGCACTTACAATACTGGTAATAGCTTCATCTGTACCGGCACAAGAGGCTGCGACAGGCGCTGGAGCAATGACCAAAGTTAATGCGCTATTGCTGGTTTGTCCATTGTTATCGTTAACAGAAATTGAAACATTGTAGGTTCCAGCGACAGTTGGTGTACCAATCAATGTGTTTGTAGCGTCAAGCGACATTCCTAATGGAAGTGGATTTGCAACAACAGTGTATGGGCCGATACCACCACTGATACCAATTTGTGCAGCTACGCTACCAGCAGGTACGATAGAGTAGTCAACACCAACCTGACCGCTATACGGAACAGGATAAGTAACATTTAAACCTTGAGCAATTGCAGCAATAGAGGCAACACAATGATTAGTTGCATTGTCAACAGTACCCGAATAAGTCAACAGGTTATTCGCAACAAACGCATTAGCTGCCGTAAGTGGCGCATTAAATGTAACACCTGCGGGCAAATCAACTGTTTGACCATTATTGGCAATACCACCCGCAATGTCAGCAACAGTTGCAGAAGCACTTGTCATCACTTTATTGTTACCTGAACAAGCGACTGGAACAGGAACAGGCGGCACAACTACCACGGGTGCTTTGCTGATTACCAAGTTTGATGACGCTGCATTTTGTGTGAATCCCAGACTATCTTTAACAGTCATTATGATCGCAAATGTACCGTCAATTGAAGGCGTTCCAGCCAGTGTATCATTAACGATAGCCAAATTTGCAGGAAGAGGACTTACAGTTGAGTAGGTTTTTGTTCCATATCCACCCAGAACAGAGAATGGGTATACATAAGGCGTACCAACAGTTGCAGGCGCAAACGTCACATTAAATACCATCGGTGCATCAGCAATATCAATTGCCGTTGTAGCCGAAATGGTTGTTCCATTGCTTTTATCGTCTGCTTGAATGGTAATAGGGAAACTACCGACAACAGAGGGTGCACCGCTAATAGTGACTTTGCTACCAACAGTAGCATAAGTTAACCCTGCAGGCAGACCTGTAATGGTTACTACCAGTACATCGTTTGCAAGAATTGGAGTGACATCAAATGTGCTGCTATAGGCTTGTCCAACAACACCGCCGGCAATCACTGCGTTGATGGTAGGCGCAATGGGAAGTGGCGGAGCTGGCGGAATGTTACCATCAAAGTTTACCCCAGCCATCTGTGCGCCCAAATATCTGCCTACAGTGACTGGAGGCGTCGAACTACCCGATGTATCAACATTTGATCCCGGAATTACTGCACCATTAGCATCTAAAATACCAATTGCTTCATGGGTCTGCGGATCAAAGTCACCGTTATACGCATAGTACTCAAAACGATACGCAACTGCGATTGCACCTGGATCAAGAGCAACACCGCTCAAGTCAATTGTGCCGTTAGCACCACCACCCGTAGCACCCGCATCATACTGCAGACGTTGCCATTCAATTTGGGTTTGGGCTTTTTGCATAAGTGCGTTATTACCCATCAAATCTTCAACAGCAATATTATTCAAAGAGCCAGTAGCAGTCACTTTAACCCAACGTGGCTCACCAAATTCAAACTGATTTGGCGCAGGAGCTGCCATAACTGCATGAATAGCAGCGGCGGGTGGTTGATTGACAGGTGGCGGCAAAGGTAAGCCAGGCGCAGGTGCCGGTGGCTGTACTACAACAGCCGGAGGTACTTGTGCAATATTAATCTGCACGTTTGGTACAAAGGCATCCGTCCTTGAAATTGGACCCGTAGTTGCTCCAGCGGGCCAAGGTGTAGTTTCAGTCAACCAGTTATAACGAACAACGGGTGTAGGCTTATTTGTACTAACACCAAAGTGGTCACACGGATACTGCGGGCCATATCCGTTAGGACCAGGAGCGCCTAATGGCCAACAGCTGTCGTGAGGAGATACGACGAGCGTTCCAGACGGGGTCGATTTTGTATCATCTCTATAAGTAACACGAACACCCGTAGCTGTTGTGGTGACGACGGGAATACCATAGCGTTCCATTCCAGTCCAACGTGTAGCATCACCGAATAGTGAGGTAATGTCAGAGGGTACAATACCATCCAGTTCAATCTCAAAACCATGTGCCACTTTGCCGGTATCATTTATAACGTCAAAATTTGCAACAGGTCCATATGTGGCAGCATTTGTTGACAGTGGTAACATCATTAATGCTGGAATTAATAATAGTTTCTTCATATTTTTCCTATGCTATTTGAGCTTTTTCAATAAATTTTAATTAGTAAAATCGCATAAATGGTTTCACAAACAATTGAAACTGGGTTTAGCCCACGATTTTACGGATACGACACTCATTATTTTTTATATTAAATGTGATGCCGATCACGGCTAGATATAACAATAAATATGCCAATTGTTACCGTATTGAAATTTATGATACTTTTTATTTTGACACAATAAATACCCTACCAAAATTGCAGTCTCTGCAAATTTTGTCTACCTATTTTGCATAAATGATTAATACCGTCATTCGACATTAACAGGATTTGTCGTGTGTCAGTCATTGCGAAATTTCATGATATCAACATGAATTTTTTGTCACGAAGCATGCATAATGACACTCATACAAACGAGGAAGCAGGGTTTCAAGCTGGGTCTCATTTTCACTTAACCCAGCTTACACCCTGCCCTAGTTTACAGGTGGTTTTTAGAAATAAATGGTAATTCCGGCTCTGGCCATGCGTGGTTCGACCGGATGTCTGACGATGCCAAAGGTGCCGGTCTGCGCACCAGCACCAGCGGTTGAGGCATAGTTATAGGCATAAGCAATATCACTGGTGGTTTCGCCCAGCAAATTGAAGATATTGAAATCCAGTTTATAATTTTTCTGTTTGTAGCCTAAACCCAGATTGAGAATATCAACATTCGATGTCCAAAAAGTACCGTTGGAATCCAGCGGCGAATCACCAAAATGCCGCAAGCGCAAGGACCCATACATTCCATTCGGCGCCACCACTTGAATACCGGCCGCGATAACGGTGCCTACCAAATTAGGTATATAGTTGCCGGTACATGCGGCGGTAGCACTTGCCGTAGGGCAGCTCGGCGTGCCGTTTGAATAGTCGGTTTGAGGGGTGTTCACAAAATGACCGTAGCTTTTTGCAAGATCAAAATCCAGTGTTAACCAGTCGGTTGGTTTATAGTAGTTGGTGAACTCCAGTCCATATCGCTCGGATTTACCGTTTACATTAGTCGCCCCCTCATCCCCTGCAAACACCAGCTCTTGGCTGGATTGTAACCACCATAAGGCTAAGGTGCTGTTTAAATTAGGAATAATATTGCTACGTGCGCCGATTTCTCCACCGCGCTGCCACGCCATAGGCGTGACCATGCCACTGCTACCGGCAGCGTTGCCGTCAGGTGTAATTTGTAGTGTCGTACCGCGCGCATCGTTAGAATGATAACCAGAACCGGCGTTTAAGAAATACTCGGTGTTATACCAGGGACCCAGTATCGCGCTAAACTTTGGACTGATCATTTCTTTAGAGCGATAACCGGAATTGGCTGCATTAATGGCGGCAGAAGTGGTCGCATTGGCCAGCGTAATTTCTCCAGCACTGACGGCACTTGAATAAGCCGATGTAGAGGAGGCATCCATTTGTGCTATTGCGGCATTCCCTGTGGTAAAGGGATTAGCAAGCGCCTCAACTTGCATGGTAATAAAATCGGCTCGCAAGGCTTGTATGGTTCGAAACTTCTCGTTCCAGTGGATCTGGTTTTTAAAATACAGACCACCGGTACTTTCCGATACATTATCCAGACTGATGGTATTCAATAATTGTCGGTTAACCGTGTTATATAAACCCAGCCCCATGATTTCGTCGTGCCGGAAACTCATACCATAGGTGTTGTCCATATCCAGTCCGAATAGTTGGTCGTAATGGGTGAGTTCTTCATTGCCACCCACTTGCACCCGATGTTCACGCTGATTCATCTGATCCCCCCAAGGGCCGCTGGTGTAACCACTAAAGTTAGAATACAGATTTAAGTCGTAATAGACCGCATAAACATTGGCATCGTTTTTCCAGTCCTGGCCTTTATTCCAAACATTGGTAGAGAAACTGTAACGATTGGTGTTACCGCCGTCTGACGGACTTAAAGAGCCATAAAGTCCCAATTGACCACTATCTATGGCAGTTTGAGCAATCTGGTTGGTCGCCGTCCAGGCATTGCTATAAGCTTTGGCATTGACTGCTACCCCCCAATTATCATGGTCCTGGGTATAACGCAGTATACCGTTGTATTTATGGCCGTTTTCCGGTACAGCCCACGCGCCGTTATAAGTTTGAAACTCGGCACCATACAGCAAATTGCCATCACCCAGTTTGCTGGAATTGGCCGCTACGGTTCGGTAAAAATCGAACTCGCCGCCGGTAAACTTTAAAAAACCTTGGGGTAAGGTTTTCGTGGTTGTCATTTTGTTAAAACCTGCCGAAGAAAAATCACCAATTTCAGCGTAATACGGTCCTTTACCGTATTCGATTTTATCGACCAATTCTGGAATTAGGCTATTCAGGTCCATATAACCCTGCCCGTGGGCATGGCTGGGCATGTTCATCGGAATGCCATCGACAATAGTGGTAAAATCGGTACCATGATCAAGATTATAGCCACGTAAAAAATACTGATTGGCTTTACCAGAGCCACTGTGTTGAGTCGCAATCATACCGGGGATCAACTCCACCAGCTCACCCGGACGCGATGAGGCACGGAATTGAATTTGTTCCTGACTGATCACCCCCTGTGAAGCAGAACCGGTTTGACCCAGCAAGTTTTTGGAGCGACCGGCTTTAACGCTGATTTCGCCCAACTCCTCAACTTTCAAGGTTTTAATTACGGGCGCGTCTGGATCGCTTTCCTCTACCTGTTTGCCTGAATTTGTTGGCTTTACTTGCGCAGGTGCGGTAGGTTGCTGCTCCTGAAGAGCTGGGGAAGTTTGACTAGGTGTAGTTGCCTGTTGCGTCTGTTTTATAAGCTTAGCGGATTTTTTATTCTTGGCTTTTTTAACCACTTTAGCCTGATCGGATGACGTTACCTGCGCGGTTGACTCAAGACCCGGCGCAGCATGAAGCTCGACAGAACTGCATCCTAAAATAACACCCAATCCGATAATCAGTTGTTTCTTTTTAAAAATAGTGTCGTAACTGCTCACTGCCTGCTCCTGATGCGCTAAATTATTATTTTATTGAAGCCATCTAACTGATAGCTTTTAGGTTTGGATAGAAAAAAGGGGGTATCAGCACTAAGCCATTCTGCCAACAGTGCCATTTTTGCAATTTGAAACAGACTAGGATTGTTAGTGCTTGTAGCAAAAGAATTTTGAGACTTGTAATTATCAGCGTTGCCCTTGCGCGCAACCCAAGGCTGCACAGTAATGCGTTTGACAAAGCGAAGCTGAGGGTAATTAAGACGACGGTGTGATTTGTTTACAGTATTGCCGCTAGGGAAACGGGCAAAACAACACTGAAGATTAGCGGCTTCAGTTAAATAAAAACAGGTATTTTGGAACGGGCGGGGAACGAGGAAAGCATAAAACCAAGCGGGTGGCGAAGTAAGACCAACGCCATTGCTAAGGAGGTGCTTACCAGGTGTATGGTTAATCTTTGGAAAATAATTTTTAAAATCCAAGTTTTGACAATCGGCACTGTCACTGGGATAAAAACGCTGAGTGATGGAAACCACACCCGTATTGATAAAAGAGTGTTTAACAGCAAATAGCTGATAATCAGCAGCGCTGTTTAGTTTCTGCTGTTGCAGCTGTTGCAGCTGTGATTGCTGGTTCTGCTGAGCGGATAGTAGACCGGAAAGCTGAGTAGTGAGTGATGATAGCACTCCGCCGCCCGCATCTTGCCTGGCAAACTGTTCGCTGAGGACATGTGGACTATCAAAGCTGGCATTGGCAGGGTTAACCTGATTTTGAAACTGATGCACGACAGGATTATTATCGTTAATATTGATAACGGATTCTGCGGTTTTAGCCAGTGCCGAGCTGGAAAAAAGTACGGTCAATAAACAAGTAACCGCCAAAACCACCAGTTTGGCAACCAAAATACCGGCACCGTGCAAAAGCAAGGTGGCCAACATAAATCCCGCGATATATGAAAGCAGGCTGGCAGACGTAGAAATTTCCTGGCCGTGCGCGAAACCATGAAAAAAGGCGAAAAAAGCAACAATCAAAACATTGATTTTGCTGCTGAAACGAATGTTGCGCGTGATCAAAACACTGAAAACCGCACAAGAAACTAGAATAATGCCGTCCACATTTGGTATGTCCACACCCGATGCGCCAGCAAGACCACCCAAACTCATGACACTAACAAAAGCCAATGGCAGCATCCAAACGGCTCGCCCACGTAATTGCGCAGCCCAGATACCGACAGCCAGCATGGTCACTAGATGATCCCAGCCGGTTAAAGGATGCGAAAAACCATTCGCTAAACCGATGTCGTTGACATTAATGAAAGATTTACCCAAAAAGGCTATGATCAGCACCAGCGGCAAGCCAAAAGAAAACACTAGCCTGAAAAGACTATATCTTGAATCAGATTGTTTTCTTGAGAAAAAGCGCATTTAACACTCGGCCATTAAGGTGGGTAGGCAGAAAGCATAACAAAAATTTCAAAAATGATACAATAACTGCAGAAAAAAAACCTTATGCAGTTGATTTTTTATCCATTTTGCTAGTGTTTTTGCAAACCGCTATCTGGTAATTGCCCCAATGATTTTAACGGGTGCAGAGCATTAATTAGCCACAGTGCGGTAGCCAGCATGCTAATCGGGTTATTGATAAATTGCAGCATTGCATGAGTCACTTTACATTTCAATCTGGAGACAGTTTATGTCACAAAAAATTATTTTACTCAGCATACTAATCATAGCTTGCCGCTCTGTGTCTGCCGCTGATACTGTTGACCCGGTTTTGACTGCTCCAACCGCATCTAGTGAACAGTCCACGCTTAAACAAGATCAACCTGCTAAAGATGTAGAAAATCAGTCAAAACAGATTAGCACTACTCCAGCCAAAAGATCACGGGTTGAGCAAGACAATTTCCAACAATCTACCAGTAATGCACAGGACTTATTTCAGGGCGACCATAATTAACGGGTTACAATTTCTGCGCCTATGCTGAGCAAAGGAAACATATATTCTTACACTTGATAAAGCAGTCTAACTTTACTAACTGATTGAATTAATAACTCGATAAGCCAGAATAGGTCGTAATAGGCGAAGCCGTATTGAGACGCTGTTGCTTTCAAACTCGTGGCGCAATGGGCTGGACCATTGACGCCCTTTAAGGCTATCACTTTGTGTAGTTGCACCTTATGGCCTTGCGGGAAAACCGCAGGAATAAATCAATATTGACCGATGCTTAATCAAGTCAATTCATCGCCTACTAGCGGTTTTATATCAGGGCTGGCGTTAAGCCAGATATCAAAGGCATTGAGTTCGCCGCGAGATTGCCGCTCACGAAAATAGGTCTCGGTTTTTAACGCGGAAACCTTTTCGGCAATAGCCATGACAAAAAATTGGTTCATTGATACATGCTCTTCCTCCGCTACTTTGCGGGCGTAAGTAAACAGAGATTCTGGGACACGCAAGGCATAGTTGGTCATTAGGTATTCTCCTTTTGCAAATGGCGCAAAAAAGCACCTGGGGTCAAAACCGGCAGTCGAAAATGGCTGGCGGGAACAAAATCAACGCAATAAGCCAGAATAGGTCGTAATAGGCGAAGCCGTATTGCGACACTGTTGCCTTCAAACTCGTGACGCAATAGGCTAGGCTATTGATGCCTTATGAAGCTATCACTTTGAGGTAATTCCCTCGATTACGCTTCGAGACCGTGAAAGTATTCAATTTTTAAAATATTTACCTCTATATCTAGTAGTGAAAAATCACAAACCAACTATATATAGACTATTTTGACAAGAATTATGAATACTTTCACAGTCTCCTTCGCTAATCGTGGCTACATTCGCTAAAAAAATAATACCACTTATATCTGTGCGCAAATTGATCGCCATGTAGAGCTTTTCAGTCATTATGCAATTCGAATGTTGCGAAGAACGAGCTGGACAATAGGATGAGGCCACGACTCAAAACTAGAAATTCCGGGCTGCAGAGGAAGAATGCTGGTCTTTGCAATTCCCTTTTTTCCGGGTACTGTCATCAGTGCATCAACGTTGAGAGTATGTTTTGTATTGTTGTGCATGCTAAGAATCATCATTGAGGTTCCATCTGACTTAACCTCTTGAGTAAATTTGAGGGTCAGATCTGCCTTCTTCAAATCCTGCTGGTATTTAACGGTCTTAATTGAGTTGTCTTGGATGTCGAGGTTGAGACCAAATTCGTCGCCCTTGAAAAGATATACGTCCCCATCATAGACAAAGGGAATTTTCCCAAGCTTCTCTTCGTAAAAGCGCTCTTTATCGACGTGAAGAGTGAGTGTGAACGGCTCACGGAAGATCAAACCCTCGACGAGCTTGTTGGTTGCATCATCCGCTGCAAACGTGATACTAATAGAAGCAAGAAACAAAAGTATTAAGTGGAGTTTTTTCATAGTGAGTTTGAGTCTGTGAGCAATGGAATGCACAACGTTTCTAACGTATTCAGGGACTGCTCCAATATTCTAACATTTAAATACTAGAATATTGCAACTGACTCCAATAGTTACCATTTCAAAGTTATTGTAAATCGTACTCTTAAATTTAATAAAGCAATCCAATTTTACCAATAGCCTGGATTAATAGAGGCATGCTACCTATTTCTAAGGATGAGATAAACTGCGCAACCTGATTAAAAAGACAAAAGTACCAGTTTATACTTCCCACGATTACGCTACGCTAATCGCTGCTACACTGACTACTGAAATTATTTAACGATTCACAAAAAAATGATAAATATTTTCAATTTTGTTAAGAGCAATAAAGCTACGCTTTTTGTATTTATATTCTCGATAGTTGTCTGTAGCAGCCCTAGTTTGGGTAACGGTATTTTTATAATTGCTTACCCGGTGTTGTTATACCAAGGTATTCAATTAATTCGTTTTTGGAGTTTACCTCCAAAACGAGCAAATAAAATGGCAATAATGCTAGTTGCTATTCTTTCGGTGTTTTTGGTAAAGGGTATGCATAGCTATCGCGAACACTCACGACGCGATGTTGCCGACCAGATCGTTAAGGTAATAGAACAATTCAAATTGGATAATAATCGCTACCCCAACTCGCTTGAAGAAACAAATCTAGAAAAAAAGTGGTTGGATCAAGTAATGCTACCTGCCAAGCGATTAGACGAAGCGAAGAAGAAAGAAAAAAATCGCTGGATATATTATTCGTTTCAAGATGAACGTCCCGATTTGATTTATGATGCCTCGTTTGAAATTTTTGATTATTGGTGGTTCAATTTTCCAGCCCAGAGTTGGCAATATACATCGCCCTGAAGCGTTAACTATAATCCGAAAATAGAGTACTTAACATTGGTAAATGTGCAGCAATAGCCTATTAAAATTTCCGACTCTAAAATCAATACCGTTATCAATTCTGTAAGGCAAACATAAAAATGGCATCAGCATTTTCGCACATTGCAATACCAGCGGTTTTATATGCTAGCTTTAAAAGTAAATCTGTAAATTTCAAATTATTTCTATTGGCTGCATTTTGCTCAGTACTTCCAGATGCAGACGTTATCACCTTTAAGTTTGGTATTGCTTACGAATCTCAGTGGGGGCATCGAGGTTTTACACATTCATTGCTATTCGCTTTTGCTTTAGCAAGCATATGTAGTTTGTTTTGCCGCAAAATTGGCGCAAAACCGTTAAGCACTTTCGCGCTTTGTTTTATAGCATGTGCGTCGCATCCTCTGTTAGATGCCATGACAAATGGTGGATTGGGTGTTGCACTGTATTGGCCTTTTAGCACAGAAAGACTATTTTTTCCGTTTAGACCCATTCAAGTTTCTCCCATTGGAGTTGGCTCATTTTTCTCAGAAAAAGGCTTTAGAGTCATTATATCCGAGCTAATCTGGGTTTTATTACCATCATTACTGCTAGGAATAATGGGATTTGTTTGGCGGCGCAGGCATGAAAAACAAAGGCGGTAGCCTGTATTGAACAATTTAAAACCCAGCAGGCTCTTTAAAAAATAACGTTATTTACATTCAATCTATCCTTCGAATTCCTAGGTTTATCAGCTTCGATAGGGAATATACATTCTTAGGTATTTACTCTTGATAAAAAATAAAGCCTGTTTCGTAAATGATACAAAAATACTGATAGATCGGCGGGCTTTTTGTCATCTTCTTAGATAATTTTCATCAGCTATTGAATTTAAATGCGTACCACTTGTCAGTAAAATTAAGTTTACATCGCTAATAGGTAAGCGTTTATGGCAATTTTTATAAAAAACATACCCAACGATACGCACTTAAGTGACCTTTATCATTTTGTTGAGCCTACTTTGAAGCGGCGTTTTCCCTTTAAATCGGCTCAAATTGCTAAAACTGAAATTGTGTCATTTCTGGATAAATCCACCCATCTTACTGAGAATCATGGCATCGTTCATATTGAGCCGGAAGACGAAGATCAAAGGGTGATACGCAAACTCAGCTCTATGCGCTTGCAAAACAAGCTTGTTATTGTTAGAGAATACGTTAGTCGTAATTGGCATAACGACAGAAGGCTAGATTACCCTGAAGTGCCTGCCGTAATTAAAAATAAACGTGTTGCTGATAGAAGGCGTGGTCATCATGTAGAAGTGATTAAAGACACAGCGATGTCTTGGCAATAAGCGAGCGTGACCAACTTATTGCCAGCCTAGCTTTAACAATCTGCGTCTAAGGTGTTAAGCCCCATTGCTGTTTAAGAAACGTATAACGGGTATCGAAAATACGTTTCAATTTTTCGCCGATGATTAAAGCGTGTAATAATTCACCGAGCCAGCCCCACGGCATGGCATAGAAGACAATATCGTCCATGACTATTCCCTCTGCGGTTTCTGTAATACTGACCTCATGACTCCAAAACTTAAAAGGGCCTACACGTTGCTGATAAACAAATCGCTTAGGCTCATCGCAATGACATATTTCCGAAAGCCAGGCCATTGGTAAACCAAATACAGCTTTCATGCGGTAACTGATCAATAGACCCGCATAAATGTTATCGGGTACCGGGGATGTGATTTCAACGTGAAAAAAATCCGGGGTAATTTGATTGAGAAAATGCGGCGAGCTAAAGAAGCGCCAAGCTTCAGTTTGGCTCATCGCTAGCGTTTGTTGCCGATAGAGTGAGTAAATTTTCATCAATGTAGCGTTTAATTGGTTTATATACGCTTAAGTTACCGCAAATTTTTTATTTTGTGGCATGCTACCGTTAACAGCACAATGCAAAAAACTCTATAGAAAATACGCTAGTGAAAAAATTAATCGGATTTATAAGCACTCTTTTTTTGACAGGTTGCACACTAATGGGCATTCGAACCAGTGAAGAAGCACCCTTTACCCTTATATCACAACAGGGTGATATACAAATTCGGCAATACCCAGCCATCGTAGTGGCAGAAACAGAGGTTGAGGCCAATTACGCAAGCAGTGGCAGTATCGGTTTTAATCGCTTGGCTGGCTATATTTTTGGCAATAATATTCAAAATCAGAAAATGGCAATGACCACACCCGTGTTTCGCGAAAATGCCGGTGAGAAAATGGATATGACTGCACCGGTATTTCAACAAGCTGTTGATAATAAATGGCTGATGTCGTTTGTAATGCCGTCAGGCTATGATTTAACCAATTTGCCCACGCCATTGGATAAGCAGGTCGTTCTAAAAGAAACACCCACTAAAAAAGTTGCCGTATTGCGTTATTCTGGCAGTTTAACAGTAGAGCGAATTGCCGAACAAAGCCAAATATTGTCTGATTGGCTAACAGAACATCACTATCGGCAATTGTCTAAACCGCGTTCCGCTGCCTTTGATCCACCCTGGACCCTGCCAGCCTTACGCCGCAACGAAATACATATTGAAATAGAATAGAACCTAAATCGTGCATTTATTACTGATCGCTCACGGCAGCCGCCAAGAATCCTCCAATGACGAAATACGCTCATTAACTGAACGTTTACGGCAATTTGAAACACCTTTTTCCGGAATAGACTGCGCGTTTTTGGAAATTGCCGAACCCTCTATTACGCAAGGATTACAACGTCTTATTGCTAATAATATGACAGAAATTGTGGTAGTGCCTTATTTTCTGTCGGCTGGGCGACACGTGTTAGTTGATATTCCACACCAAATTGAACAGGTAAGACTACAAGCACCGCATGTTGTGATTAGGATAGCGCCGTATTTGGGCGCTGCCGAGCAAATTGATCAGCTGTTGATGCATCAGGCTATGTCCATACTTAAAAATGTGTAAGCCGTTACACGTGTCTTATAGGGCAATGTAACAAAAAATTACGGGTACTTGCGAATTTTATGCGATGCTACCAACACCATTAAAGCTTGTGGTATCGAAATTTTGGCAAACTTCCGAGCAAACATGCGTTTCGCGAAGTTAATCAATAACGGCTATCAAATTATCACCATTTAACACTGACAATGATGAAATCGTATAAATCCACACCGATTGACGCTTCAGAGATCACGCCACAAGAGATATTTCATAATCGCCGACAGTTTATGCAGTTAGCTGCGGGTACCGCTCTGGCGGGATTATTACCCTCTACGGTAATGGCCGGAGAGCCCTTGGCAAATGTCAAAAAATCCACAGAAAGTGTGTCGGACTCATTAACCCCTTTGAAAGATGTCACCAGTTACAACAACTTCTATGAATTTGGAACAGGCAAAGAAGATCCCGCCAAAAACGCCGGTAGTTTAAAAACACGTCCGTGGACTATTACTGTAGAGGGTGCGGTTAATAAACCGAAAGTATTTGATATTGAGGAATTGCTGAAACTGGCTCCTTTGGAAGAGCGTGTTTATCGCTTACGTTGTGTAGAAGCGTGGTCTATGGTGATACCTTGGGTAGGTTATTCGTTAGCTGAATTACTGAAACGGGTAGAGCCAAACGGCAATGCCAAATATGTAGAATTTATCAGCCTGAAAGACACCGAGCAAATGCCCGGACAACGATCAGCCACTCTAAACTGGCCTTATCGGGAAGGCTTACGCATAGACGAAGCCATGCATCCCTTAACAATGCTGGCAGTAGGTTTATACGGTGAAGTATTGCCCAACCAGAATGGCGCACCAATACGTCTGGTGGTACCTTGGAAATACGGCTTTAAGAGCGCTAAATCCATAGTAAAAATCCGTTTGGTAGAAAAACAACCCCTAACCAGTTGGATGGAAGCCGGGCCTAGCGAATATGGTTTCTACTCGAATGTGAATCCCGCCGTTGATCATCCGCGCTGGACCCAGGCCAAAGAACGGCGCATTGGTGAATTTTTAAAACGACCTACCTTACCTTTTAACGGTTACGCAGATCAGGTGGCGCAACTTTATACGGGGATGGACTTAATTAAAAATTTTTAACATGATGTCACTAAAAACGCTTAATAATAAGGCATTAGCCTGGATAAAATTTGCCGTGTTTATAGCGGCATTGATTCCGTTGCTTAAATTAGGCACTGCTGCTTATTTAGATAATCTGGGGGCTAATCCGATTGAAAAAATCACCAAAACCACTGGTTATTGGACACTAACCCTGTTATTAATCTCGTTAAGCATTACGCCATTACGGCGATTCTCTGGCTGGAATTGGCTGCTGCGTTTACGGCGTATGTTGGGGTTATTTGCATTCTTTTACGCCAGTCTGCATTTTTTAACCTATCTGGTGCTGGATCAATTTTTCGATTGGACCAGTATCGTGAATGATATTGTGAAACGCCCGTATATAACCGTTGGCTTTCCAGCATTCTTATTACTGATTCCACTGGCCATTACCTCTAATAATCGCGTCATCAAGCTACTTGGCGGTAAACGCTGGCTGTTATTACATCGCACAGTGTATGTGTGTGCCATCGGTGGAGTGGTGCATTATTGGTGGTTAGTCAAAAAAGATTTAACCAATCCAATCACTTTTGCGGTACTGCTGACCGTGTTGTTGAGTATCCGTTTATTTTACTGGTTGCGCGGGTTGCAAAAATCGGGGGGTTTGTCTTGGAATGTTAGGGGCTAAGTTGTTTCTATGGGTGTATCCAAGGCGGTTATCGCCACCGCCGCCCTAGGTATAAGCTACGCATATCGACCTTTTACGCAAGCAAGTGAGTTTAGCTTGAAAAATATACTATGGGGAACTTCGAACCCCTCCCTTCGACAAGGCTCTCCTGAGTTGAATTGAAGGGCTCAGGGCGAACAGCGATTTTATATATCAATAGTTTACCGTTCATGCTGAGCCTGACTAAGCACGAAAGCCAGGTTTTTCGAAGTTCCCTATGACAAATATGAGTTGAGCCAATTGCAAATCAATCCTTAAAATGAGTTTTCGAACATCAACTTAAGGTGAATTAAAATGCAATCGACTCATTTTGTCATAGTATCTACGAGCTACCCTGTTAATTAGCGTTTAACGCCCAATGCTACGAAACAACTTAGGGTAGCGCCCATTTTAGGTTGAGGTATAACGAGTAATTTAAAAAATTCCTTTTGCATGACCTTCAATCAAGCTATTTCGATTAAGATCATAAAGTATATCTTTACCTACAGATGATGGCCAATTAAAGGGCATCAATGGAAACATAAATAATTGTATCCAAAAGTCGGTATATTCAGATTTTTCAACTGTCCCCAATACAGCGCCGCTTTTATCTTTATATGTAGTTTTGATGATAAACCCTTCACGTACATGACTAGGAATTAATCCCATCGTGAAACCAGTGATAAAAGCCAAACCTTTATTATTTTCACCTTTATCCAGAATATTGATATCGGCATAAATATCTGCAGTATCGCCACCAGATTTTATTGCTGAAAAAAAGTTGGAATCTTCATAAGCGCGCAGCACTTGATTTCGCCAGTTCTCTAAAAAACGAGCATTAGTTTCTGCTGGTTTACCATTTATTTCCAGATTACCAGTCATTTGTATAGCAATGTTTTTATTTTTTATTGCATTTTCAGGGGGCCATTGTGTGATAGTGGGATTTGCACCATCACGAAAGGATGCACAACCATTAAAAAATATAAATGATACAACTACAACTATTATAGTTTTATATATAGACACAAAGACTCCTTATTGAGTGTTATTAATTTTTTTATCATTGAATTTACCAATAGCTTGCGTCAAAAGATCTTGCATCAGTGATGTTCTAGCGTTTATGCCACTGGGTAAAGAATATTCTGTTGACCAAATATTTACATTATGTTCATCATGAATATTGGAAGATACTTGGAATAATTGATTACCTACAGCATCTTGACATGACAAAACACCCGATATATCAGAACTATCAACATAAATGGGGCCGCCAAACCAGATATAAAATGTCAATGTTCCAATCGCCAAGGGAAAATAAGCAGGATGCACGCTACGTGTTTGATTATATTTACTAAACTGAAAGTTGAATTGCACGTCATTGCCGTTCAAATTACCGGGCAAAGTATTAACAGATGAAAAATAGGCGACTTGGCTAAAATAGTTTTTTATGTTGCCTCGCAGAGAATCCTGAACTGCCAATTTATTTACTACGTTTTCATCAGTTATTTTTACGCTTCCAATCCATAAATTACGTTGAATTGATTGTTGTAAGGGATCGGGTTTATTTAGAGTTGTGCCAGTGGGTATTGATACACAACCCGATAACAACAAAAAAGCCGAAAAGAAAGTCTTTCGACAGACAGACTTAATCCTGTTCAGTAACATAAATGCAAAAAAGCTATTGAACAAACTTAATTGAGGATAATATATTGATTCCATTCTTGCCTTATAATTATATTATAAATTTCAAAAGTTTTGATAAAAAGACTGCTATTTTTAGCTGTGCAAATATTTGAACAGCCTTTTACTAACAAATGATTACTGCCACATTTATACATTAAAACTTGTATAGAGCCTACAATGATGTTTCGACTAACTTAAGAGACTAGTCTATGTTAAGTTATATTAGAAGTCAACTTAACAACTGTATACTCTCAACCTTAAAATGCAACATCATCCCCATGTCTTCATGTTCTACCAGATGACAATGATAGGGAATTCACCGGAATAGCTGTCTGGATTGTCCAGATTAGAGGGGAAATAGACTAACAACGCGATAAGCCGAAATAGGTCGTAATTGGCAAAGCCCTATAGCGACACACTGTTGCCTTCGACCATACGGTGCATTACGCTAAAACTAGTGCGCCCTATTAGGTAATGAGTTGTCAATTACGACTTATCGCGTTATATTTCTCCAGCTATCTTCTGATGTAATTCGATATAATTTTTCAGTTTTAAAATGATATAACCAAAACGGATATATAGCCTGCCAACTACTATGTAGTATCACTTTTGCAGAATCGACGGTTGTTTCAGCTGTATTAACATTCGCTGTAAAATTAATGGAAGGATTGGATATACTAAGAGAATTTGTCAGATCCCACGACTCACTAAATATAGGTTCATTATTCACCTGTTCAGGGAAGTTTCTTGGAAGCATTGCAATTAGCGTTATGTCTTTATTATTTTGAAGACCTTGTTCATAAATAGCTGCGTTTATTTTACTAATATTATTGTCGTTAAATTTGCAAGCAGCAATCCATGCTTCACGTTGACCTATCACTGACATTGAAAAGAAGGCAAAAAAACATACAAATATCATGGAAAATAATTTTCTATCCGTCACCTGGTTTAATGAATTAAATAAAGTAATAAAAATGCATGCAGCAGCCAGTGATGTACTAAAGCGAATAGCCCCTAGCGTTCTATTATTAAAACCAGCTGAAACTGGGTAATAATATGAAAACACATAAATTAGATGACAAGCTATAAATAAAATGACGGGTAAAAGAAAAAAATTAATTTTATCAATTATTGTTATTTGTTTTTTATACAAAAAAAATAAATAATCACCATACGAATTATTAATGCAAAATTTTGTTATTATTTTATACAAAAAATAGGAAATTAAACTTAAAACAACGGTTACTAAAAAAAGATAAGGAATTGAAAGTAGTTCAATATTGCTTAAAGCGTGATTCGAAATTTCAATAGAATCAAACAAAGCAATCTTAACACCTTCATTCAAGCTTATAAACAGTTTTAACAAGGAATGATAAAATGAAAAAATATTAATCCTAGAATAATGAGTATTAAATAATATACTTTCTATATAAAATTTATAAACCCCGAATATCAACATAGCAAATATAGCCGGTAGTGCCTCAATTAAAAACACTTTGAAACTTAATCTGTATTTATAAAAAAACACACTTGACACTATATTTAAAATAAATAAAGGAATAAAAGACTCGTAAGAAAGGCAGGAAAATAATAAACAGATTGTAATGATAATATATTTAAAATTAATTTTTTTGGTCGACAAATATAATGCACCAGTCCAAAATAATGCGGCGAGATTAGAATTCATCATAATTGATGAAAATACCGTACTTGAAGAGCAGGGATATACCAAAGCCAGCAAAGACGCTAACAAAGCGATTTCTGCTGAGAAAATGCGTTTTATGGATAGATAAAACAATAAAATTGAACTTAGAAATAGTGTTAAATTAACAAAATGATAAGCCCAGAAATGTAATCCAAAAAACCAATTACACAAACCATGCAATATTGCCGATATTGGGCGTGCAGTCATGGTTAATTGGGATGAAAGCGACCATTGATAATGCCAATACCCTAAATTCTGATTTGAGTTTGGGATGATTAATATGCCTGCATCATCCCCAAGCATGCCGCCATGAATGATATAGGGGATATACAATAGCCCCCAAAGCAGAATTAATATTGATATTTCTTTATATTTAATGGCATGCAGGGTGTTATAAACACCTATCAATTGAGTGTGCATGTTTATTGTCATTATAGTTATCCATTCATAATCCGACAGAGATGCAGTAAGCAATGCCGCAAAACTCAGCACAAAAGCTACTTCAAGATGCTAGTGGCTTGACTTAGCTTAAAAGTATATCACGCACTAACGCCCAATGTATAGAGAACAATTTAAATGGTATTCACTTTCACTTAGGGGAACTTCGAAAAACCTGGTTTTTGTGCTTCGACAGGCTCAGCACGAACGGTAAGCTATTGATATATAGACCACCGTTCGCCCTGACCCTGTCGAAGGGTGGTTTTTCGAAGTTCCCTTAGGATAACGACAAAACCTCTAAAATGACACTCAAAATGGGCAACGCAAAATCAAACCCATCTATTGGTAAACAAGGCCATAAATCAAAGCAATTACCCTATGGGGCGACAATAGCGCAGCGTATTACTTCGCATGATCGGAAGACAAATGTGTTTAAAATGGCTTCGCCTATTACGACCTATTCCTGTTTATCGCTTTAATTGCGTAAGGAAAATTGAAACTTATTGAAAAGACCTTGAAGAACCTCCCTATAGTAACTCGTAAAAGTGAGAACAAAATCTCATCGTTGACAATTAATGCGCTAGCTATTGCTCGGCTTTATATTTATATCATGAACTTAAAAAAAGGGTGCAAGTTCAATTACGTGTTAATTAAACTCGCACCCTTTTGTTTTGCTTATTTTGTTATTTCTTCTCGGTATTAGATGCCTGAATCAAGTGTGATTCAGCATCTTCAGCATGCTTGGTCGCAACGGCGCTGTGCCCACTTTTTTCTTCCTTAATGGCTTCGTGCAAATGATGAATACTGCTTTCAACATGCCCTTTAGATTGTCCTTTCTCTACTTTCAAAGCTTCTTCAGCATGCGCTATGGATTTGGCAGCATGTTCGACAAACAATCCGACATGACCTGCTTTGCCGTGCGTAACAGCCTCATTAACATGCTCTAGTGCTTTGGCAACATGCTCCTCTGCAAACGCAGAAGAACAGAAAAACAACGATGCCAAAATTAGCGGATAAAAAAACTTCATAACTCCCTTCCTGTTGAAATACAAAAATTTATTATTACTGGCAAAAGTACTCGCTAATGCCAAGACAGCATCAACTGGTCGATAAATAAAGACCAACCAAATCACAAATCAATGCTGTTTAACATTACTCTATAATTTAGTAAATTTCAACCTCAAGCCAGCGAAGCCACGATTGATGAAAGACTCCAACACGACAAGCCGGAATAGGTCGTAATCGTAATAGGCGAAGCAGTATTGCGACACTATTGCCTTCGACCATGAGGCGCATTACGCTAATGCCAATCACCCTATTAGGCAACGCGCTGTCAATTACGACTTATCGGGTTAGTCGGTAATTGACTTCAATCGGTGGAATACGGTCGCGATTAATGCGCCTCCTGACGTCGGCATCCTATAAATACTCGCCTTTACGCTGAATAATTAGCATTATTTTCTTCACCCAGACTAACTTTCGCTTATTGGTCAGAAACAAGCAAAATCAACACTATCACTGGCCGCTAAGCAGTAAAATTTAAAATTCTCCAGGTTTTGGACTTGAAAATCAAAATGACTACCCCCAGATTTGCACAGTCTGACATTTTTTATTTAGTCTTAACTTGAAATGAGCACAAACATGACTGTTGAAGCAAAAAAAGAAACTCTGGGGTTCCAAACCGAAGTAAAACATCTGCTGCATTTAATGATCCACTCCTTATATAGCAACAAGGAGATTTTTTTACGTGAATTGATTTCTAACGCTTCTGATGCTGCTGATAAACTGCGTTTCGAGGCTTTAGGTAGCGACACTTTGTACGATGGCGACAGCGATCTGAAAATACGCATCGATTTTGACGAAAACCTGAAAACCATCACTATATCCGATAACGGCATCGGTATGACGCGCGCTGAGGTGCAAGAACATATTGGTACCATTGCTAAATCCGGCACTAAACAGTTTTTTGAACGCTTAACAGGCGACCAGGCCAAAGATAGCGAATTAATCGGTCAATTTGGCGTGGGTTTTTACTCCGCTTTCATTGTTGCTGACAAAGTAACGCTCACTACCCGCAAAGCCGGTGCAACAGCAAACGAAGCTGTGCGCTGGGAATCGATAGGCGATGGTGAGTACTCTATCGAAACTGTCGAAAAAGCACATCGCGGTACCGAAATTGTTCTGCATTTAAAAGAAGGTGAAGAAGACTTTTTAAATGGCTGGAAACTACGTTCCATCGTTAAAAAATTCTCTGATCATATTTCTTTACCGATTATCATGAGCAAGGATATTCCTGCTGAAAAAGATGAAGAAGGTAATGAAACCAGCCCAGCGGGTAAAGAAGATGAAGTGGTTAACAGTGCTTCAGCATTGTGGACCAAATCCAAAGACGAGATTAGCGAAGAATCTTACAACGAATTTTATAAACATGTATCGCATGATTATCAAGAACCGCTGACACATGTGCATAGTAAAGTAGAAGGTACTAACGAATATACCTTGTTACTGTATGTTCCTACCCGCGCACCTTTCGACTTGTGGGATCGTGACGCTAAACATGGCGTTAAACTGTATGTTCGCAAAGTATTTATTACCGACGATGCCGAGCAACTGATGCCGCGCTACCTGCGCTTTATCCGTGGCGTAATTGATGCCGATTCCCTACCTTTAAACGTATCACGCGAGATTTTGCAACAAAGCAAACAAATCAGCACTATTAAAGCGGGTGCGGTTAAAAAAGTATTGGGCTTACTGGAAAGTCTGGCAGAAAACGATGCCGAGAAATATCAGACATTTTGGGAACAGTTCGGTAATGTGATTAAAGAAGGCCCGATTGAAGATCACAAAAACAAAGAGCGTGTCGCCAAATTGTTGCGCTTTTCTTCTACACATACCGACAGCAAAACCCAGAATGTGTCATTGGATGATTACATTAGTCGCATGAAAGAAGGTCAGGACAAAATTTATTTTGTCACTGCAGACAGTTTTGCGGCGGCCAAAAACAGCCCGCATCTGGAAATCTTCCGTAAAAAAGGCATCGAAGTATTACTGTTGACAGACCGGATTGATGAATGGCTGATATCCAGTTTGACAGATTACGACGACAAACACCTGCAATCTATCGCCAAAGGCGAGCTGGACCTGGATAAATTTGATACGGAAGAAGAAAAACAGCACCAGGAAGAAGTGGGTAAAGACTACGAAGCCGTATTAAAACAAATGCAGGAAGTGCTGCAAGACAAGGTGAGTGAAGTACGCCTTAGCCATCGCTTAACAGACTCCCCTGCTTGTTTGGTTACCGGTGTGTATGATATGAGCCTGAATATGGAACGTATCATGAAAGAAGCCGGGCAATCGCTAAATATGATGGGCATGGGTGGCAGCAAACCCGCATTTGAGATTAATCCCGATCATGCGTTGGTTAAAGCCATTAAAAATGAACAGGATGATGGCCGCTTTGCTGACATCACCCACATCTTGTTTGATCAGGCTATTCTTAGCGAAGGCGGTCAATTGGATGATCCATCCGCGTTTGTACACAAGCTGAATCATCTGCTACAAGGTTTGTTAGCTTAATACCTTATGCATAAAGCGCATCTGTTGTTTGGATGCGCTTTATGACTCATTGAGCAGCACTGCTTTTAAATCCACTCATTACTCATGTAGCACTATAAATACAGGTTTTCCATAGCCTGCAATCCTGTCAATTAAGCGCACACCTGCCCTACCCTGCAAAGTTCAACAATCGTCTTTGCCCCCGCCATTAGTGGCTATAAACATAAATATCCTTGTCCAGAGTCGTCTAATTGTTTATGATGAGGACACAAACTCGCTAAGCACATCGTTAATCCATTTTTAAACACCCAGTGGGGTTACGGCTTACGCTTACTGATGTTTTTCACCGCAACATCACTTTCAAGTGTCTATTCATGCGAATCTATACCTCAATAAAACCACTATAACGGCCCTTTATGAAAGTTTTAATTCTTGCCGAACAATGTAATTCTGAATGGGCATCACTACCTTTCTTTTCTTATGAACTGGCAAAAGCCACTGCAGATCAGGTTGATGTGGTAGTTGTAACGCATATCCGCAATAAACCAGCCATTGACAGAACCGGTTTTGGGCGTGCGCAAGTGGAGTATGTCGATAATGAATATATTGCGGCCCCACTTTACAAACTGGCCAATCTGTTTCGTCGTCTTAAACTGGGTAACTGGATGATGGGTATGGCCTTAAGCTACCCGTCTTATATTGCTTTTGAATATGAAGTCTGGAAAAAATATAAGCAACGTCTGGCAGATAATGAGTTTGCGCTAATACACAGAATTTCGCCTGTTTCGCCAACACTGCCTAGCCCGTTAGCCAGCTGGACGACAGTGCCGTTTATACTGGGGCCTATTAATGGTGGACTGGGATGGCCAGACACATTTGTGAATGAATTAAAAAAAGAAAAGGAATTTATCATTTATTTCAGGCAGCTATATCGGCTGTTACCTTATTATCACGCCACTTTTAAACATGTAAAACGGGTGCTGGCCGCGTTTAAACATGTCGAACGCGACATTCCAGAATACGCCTTAGGCCTTGTAGAACGTTTTGATGAATTGGGCATTAATCCAGACGTTTTTAATGCCGACAACAGACTTAACAGCAGCGAACAATGCCACTTTCTGTTTGTGGGCCGCTTAGTACCCTATAAAAACGCAGACGTGGCAGTGCGAGCGTTTTTAGCCGATAAAAATTTGTATGAAAACCATAGGCTCACTATTGTCGGCGATGGCCCGGAAATGCAAAGCCTGCAAAATATCATTAGCAAACACAGTGCAATTAGTCAGAACATTGCGTTAGTGGGGTGGAAATCGGCAGCCGAAATTAGTGCCTTATTAAAAGCAGCACAGGTTTTTGTGTTTCCAACCATTAGGGAAGTAGGCGGCAATGTGCTGGTAGAAGCCATGGCGTGTGGCTTACCCTGCATTGTGCCAGATTACGGCGGGCCGTCTGAATTGGTGAATCAGGAAACAGGCATAAAACTAAAGCTTACCGATAAACCCAATCTGATTAGCGCAGTCACATCTGCCATGCTGGAACTGGCTAATAATCATGAGCAGCGTAATGCCAAGTCCATTAAAGCAGCTGAATTTGCTAAACAACACTATACCTGGGAAAGCAAAGCACGGCAGTTAAAATCCATTTACCAACGTTTGCTAAATGTAGCGGATTAAGCGTAAAAAATACTAGCGCACACCGCATAAGATGCCGTTAGCCATGCGGATTTTTCTGCCGATTGGTCAAGCCGCTAAGGTTTCAGATCGAATATACGTTTAAACAGATCTACATACTCTTTAGAGTGCTGGTTTATCGCATGGAGTAATAACATCGATTTTTAATATTCGCAGTAGGACTTACTATGACCTCGGACCAAAAACAACAGCTCTACGTTCTATTACCCATTTTAATATCGCTGATTCTAATAAATTACCGAGGTTCTTACCCGCAAGTAGAAACGTCATGGATATGGGATTATCAGTTTGGTTTAATCAAGCGTGGGTTAATTGGTAGCTTACTTGGCAGTTGGGTACCTATTAGCAGTAAAACCGTATCGGCTATTTCTTTGCTGGTAATCGTTTCTAGTAGTTTAGTTTATTTATATTTACTGGTTCAGGTCTTTGTAACCGAGCAGAATAGCGCTTTTAGGCTAACCATGATACTTTGGTTGGCAACCATTCCCGGCTTTATTCCACAGCATACCATGAGTGGTGGAATATTAGATTTATGGGCCATTCCTTTTGCGGTTATTCATATACTCTGTACTTATAAGGGCTGGCATCGTCGGGTGTTTTACCCAGAGATTCAGTTGGTTTCCCTGATATTTTGTGTCTTAATTCATGAAGCTTCTGTATTTTTTTTGGGAACACTTTTTTTTGCAAGCGCTCTGCTTGATCAACCTACGCTTAAAGACATACTTCGCTCTAGAGTGACGTATTATGTGTTTTTATCGTTCATTTTCTCTATTACCCTGTCTAAATTCACCCTGTTAAATTACATTTCAATGCCTGATGCGATCAATTACTACCATTCTGTTGCACCGAAAGTGGAGATTGATGAGATGAGCATGAAAGTACAATTTACATCGCTAGACGAAAATAAATCAATGGGTTTGGATGCCATGCGTGGCTCTGGGTTTTGGTTTTATGTTTTATTATATCTGCCGGCATTTATGCCGTTTTACTTACTGTTTTTTAATGCAGCGCGCACATTTAAGCAGCAGCCACTCATGCCAATTGCACTTATTATTACTTTTCTAGTGCCGTTATCATTGAGCATAGTAGCCACTGACGTTGACAGATGGCTTTCCATGTCAAATTTGGCTCTGGCACTACTGACGGTTTTGATTTACGCGCGTGGCAAGCTGGAAAAAACCTTTAATGCCAACGCCTTTCAGTATGCCGTATTATTCACCTTGGTCTACCAATGCTTGATTTTTTCGATCAATAGTAGCTTTCAAACAGTGTTGAAACTGCAAAACCTGTTAAGCAGCCTATAACCATCACCCGTAGTGCATCCTACTCGATACAAAACGTGATTTAATTTATCACAGCAATTATCAAAGCGGTCGCCTCATAGGGCGTCAATAGCCAAGAGTATTGCGCCAGGATGCATGGTAGGCAGATTTTGTTTACGAATACTTTTAGAACATGAATCGCTAAAATATCAATTCATCCCAGACTATCGCTATTCTGGGGTAGTTACCACATAGCTGCCAAAACCGCCATCTTGGTTAAACTTAACAAAAAGCATCCGAAATGCAGTGATTGAGCTCCTCTCATAAGTCACAAAACAGCCTATTTAGAGTGATTTTGGGTATTTTGTAGTTTAGTGATCAATCACTGGTTAAAATCTAAAAACACTTAACATATTGATTGTATTTGGTTAACTCGCCAATCAAGAGAAGATGGCACTTTTGGCAGCTATGTGGTAACTACCCTATTCTACACAGGGTGGCATTTTCTTAAATACGTGACAAGCCATCTGTTTGGCAATAACATTCTGGGATGTTAAGACAGCATTACCTTAACTATACGGCGATTGACTTCAATCGGTGGAATACGGTTTGCACCTATTCCACCCTATGAAAAACCAACCATTTATTGAAGGCCATAAGCCGCAATTATCAAAGGGGTTGCGATGTTATGCTTAAGGCGTGGAAACATACTTACACGCATCAATTGATTTTTTATCCAGTTGCGTTTGTATGTCTTTTACGGCCATAAATTTGGGGGCAGTCTCTATCTTTTGTCCACCGCTTTCCAATAAGCCCCACGAACCCCATTTTCCAGGAATAAAGGTGGAGGAGAACCAGCCAATCATACCACCGCCCACATCAACCCAGTTTTGGTAATGTTGTTTATAGATTTCGTTCATTTTCGGATGTCTATTCGCAGCAATAAACAAATCGGCTAATTTAACGTTATCGGGTAAGTAACCCAGGGCTTGATTAAAGCCAGCACCCACTAAATGTTGACCGGCTTCGTAAGACACCAAACTGATTTTATATTTATCTGCAATGGCTTTCTGTGCTATTAAAAATTGTTTTTGTTTAGCTAAGGCATTCAGTTTAACATCGTCCACTAATTGATCAACCGTCATATTCACGGTTTTTTCAACTAATTCGCTACCGTACTCGTAACCAAAATAATACCCTACCGCCAGAGCATCGGTATGTTTGGCAATATCTTTCCAGCTAAAGATTCTTTCACTCACCCAAGGTACGGTGGCTTGCGTTCCAACTACCCTTACGATTCTATCGGCACCGCCAAACACTTGTTCCCAGGCTTTAAAAATACTCAAAGCGCGATCAGCATAAAACTGATGCGGGTCCATGCCATGTTTTTTTCCTTCGTTCACCATGTAGCCAAATTGCTTAAATCCACCGTTCCAGGCCTCATTCGAATATTCAATGTAAACCTTAAGCTTAGGATCTAAATGCTCTTTTACATAGCTAGCCAGATTAACAATGTAATCATCCGTTGCCATGTGCGGTATATTAAGCCAAGGTGCCACTTGCGCTTTATTGGCTAAGTTAATAATGTCTTCAATGGGAACACCGCCATCAGCACCATAGGCAGTAGTTTGTTTTCTGGTCTGCCAAGTAGTGACCAACGAATCGTTAGTTGCCATAAAATCCATAAAACGCCACACCGGAAACATACCCCAGGTTTTTAGATATCGCTCTCTAAAGGGATGCTCAACATAGTTTTTTTCAAAGTCTGACGGGATTAACCTAAGATTGCGAATATGATTATCTGGATTTGTCTTAATTATATCCAGATATAAATTATTCATATAAGGTTTAAACAAAATTCTGCCTGGGCCTTCCTGTAAAATTTTATCCGCAGGCAGGCCGGTTTTTAACTGGCCTTCACCGTCATACAAAAGCACGTATTTATCATCTAGCTGGGGATCACTCTTCCAGTTGTCGTAGGTTACCAAACTTTCTGGCGCTCTACCTGTTGGATCAAAGCTGATTGGATAGCCATCCTTGTCTAATTGTAAGGCCCTGTTTTCAGGAGAAATCCAGTTGCCAGCGACTTTGGCCAAATCGATAAAAGCCCGGTCGGAAGAAAAGTAAGAAAAACTGTCAAGATTAATACCACCAGCTTTACAAGCGGATATATCGGCCGCCTGAGTGCTTGCTGATAGCGATAACAGTCCTATATTTGCAATTAAAAGTAATTTTTTCATGGGTGGAAAAATCCTTAACATAAAATTGAATAACTGAAAGATAGCGCAGTTTTAAAAAACAGGCATAAAACATCTAATCAGTGTAATGTTAAGCTTTATAGAATGTGCCGACATCAGCAGGTGCATCAATCGCGACAGATGCGCATTACTTCGTTCGGCACATCCTATAAAGCCCATTAATTTTGTTTACAAAAAAGGGGGCTATTAGCCCCCTCTCATCTAGCAGTACAACTTATATACCTTAATTGAAGGTAGTGCCAGGAGTACCGGGTAATGTTGGCATGGTTTGTTGTGGAAACTCCCCGGTCAACGCATTAAGAAAAGCCACGATATCGGCAATATCTGAATCGGGCAAGGTGATGTTCATTTGCATTTTTGCCATCATCTTAACAGCAACATCCAAAGTTTTAACCGAACCATTATGGAAATACGGTGCAGTTAAAGCAATATTACGTAAGGTGGGTACTTTCCACATATGTTTATCACTGTCTTTTTTAGTGACTTCGGCTAGACCCAAATCTTTAGTAAAATGGTATTGCGCGTCAAAATAGCCGTCAGGGAAAACCGGGAATTTTTGGAACGCACCGGGGCCATTAAAGGCTGGGCCACTATGACAACTGGTACAACCCAATTCGGTCACTTTTGTTAAACCGCGAACTTGTTGTGGGGTTAAGGCCGATTTATTACCACTAATATATTTATCGTAAGCACTGTTAGGCGTAATTAAGGTTCTTTCATACGCGGCAATTGCTTTAGTGGCATTCTCTTTAGAGATTGCGTTTTTATCGCCAAATGCGCTTTCAAAAGCAGTTTGGTAACCTTTAATGGTTTTTAAACGTGCTACAACATCATCCCAACTTTTCATACCCATTTCTATGGGGTTAGTAACAGGACCTGCTGCTTGATCTTCCAGACTGGCCGCACGGCCATCCCAGAACTGTACACTATTAAATGCTGCGTTCCACACGGTAGGTGCGCTACGACCGCCTGTTTGCCCATTAACCCCCATCGAATTAGGACGATTGTCTTCACCACCTAGCATGGTGTTATGGCAAGAAGAGCAAGAGACAGTTCCGGTAGAAGACAAACGTGGATCGTGATACAACATTTTACCCAACTGCACTTTTTCTGGAGTAGTGGGATTATTAGCGGGTGCAGGTGCGGTGGTCGGCAAAGTATCTGCCGCCATAACCGAAAATGAGCTGGTTAATGCAATAGCACTGACCAATAGACGAAAACTAAACATGCGAACCTCCTGAGTTATTATTGTATCAATCTGAATAGTTATTTATAATCAATTAGTTATACGTGTTTCCATGAATTGAAATTGAAAAACGATAGACTTGATTTTTTCTTGTTGAATTCTATCGCTTTTCTGGGTTTGAGGCTACTGATAGATTTAAGGCGCAGAGGATATAAAAAAATATGTTAGATAGAATTGAAAATACTTATTTTATATGTTAATTATTAACCAAGAGTAAAGGCCAATTCTACCAAAGGGTAGAAGCGGAAAGTCTTAGGGTTCTTGTTGTAAGGATTGCTGGATTGCCTCTTTGAAATGAAACTTGAAACCATCGGTATTAATTCGGTGAAAATTTATTGTAACAAGCAATTCAAAGGAATATTGATGCAACTCAACTCAACTCAACTCAACTCAACTCAACTCAAATTATAGCAAGTTCATTTCTGAATTTTAGGAAAAATAAGCAGATTATTACAACTGTTTTATTAGCTGGACTTGTCGCTGTTATACCAACCACGCAAGTCACTGCTGCTACTCTTGATTTTGGCACAGATAACACAAATGTTGGTAACTGGTCTTTTTCTGACGGCACAAATAGCCTTAATAGTTATGTAACATATGGTAGCTCAGTTGGTTCAACCTGGGTTACTGGAAGTGGTTACACACTTAGCCAAAATATTACCCAATCAACATATACAGGTTGGTCTTCAGGTGTTCGTGATTTTAATATTAGTAGTATAGACAATTCACAAAATGTTCAAGTAAATATCGCATCATTTGGTGCTGATGACCGCGCAGCATTACTTATAAATGGTACGTTAGTTGACCTTGTTTATACTAAATCAACACCAACAACAGGAGCATTTCAATTTGTATCTGGCGGTTCCTATATTACAGAAAATTTCGACGGAGGTAATACTGGTGGAACATTCACTTTTTCCAGTAATCTGCTCAATATTGGCAGCAATCAAATTGAGGTAATTCTTAATAATACGAATAATGGTGCTAATGGTAATACCATTAGTAATACTGGCGCTGACACTGCTGGGTATTCTCTAAATGCCAGTTTAACATTCACAGGATCTATATCAGCAGTTCCCGAAGCAGGAGAATGGGCAATGATGTTATTAGGCTTGCCATTAATAGTCTGGGTCGTTCGTCGTAAACAATCTTAATAGTTATCAGGGTAGCCACAATTATAATATTCTGGCTACCTTTTTGATTATGCGGCAGGTGTTGAAGCTGTATCTACAGTTTTACTGACTACATTTACAGTTTTACTGACTACATTTACAGTTGCACCTACAAGACCATAAGCCGCAACTATCAAAGCGATTGCCTCATAGGGCGTCAATAGCGAAGCGTATTGCGCCGCATGATAGACACTAACCACCACGTTTGCTAAAATTTTTGGAACACCTAAAATATTTTTTTATTCATGTCCAACTATCGACGCTACCGCATACCCGGTGGAACCTACTTTTTTACCGTTAATCTGCTAACGCGATAAGCCGGAATAGGTCGTAATAGGCGAAGCCGTATTGCGACACTGTTGCCTTCGACCATGCGGCGCATTACGCTGAAGCTAATGCGCCCTATGAGGCTGACGCGTTGGCAATTACGACTTACCGTGTTGACTACCTTTTTTTATTATGCGGCAGGTGTTGACGCTGTATCTACAGTTTTACTGACTCCATTTACTGTAGCACCTACAACATTGGTTAACGAAACCCAGCATCGAAGCTAATCTGCTTTATAGCTGTGCATACTCGCCCAAAACATTACCATCAAAGGTTGTGCATCAATCCGCACAGAATGCGATCAATGCCAAAATTGAACAATGTCTTTTTATACATTATTATAAGACATGGATCACCCAACTACAGCTTATTTTCGTAATGATGTTTTAGTTAAACGGCCCTATATACAGATAGATTGGTGTTTATCAGCGCTGATTCAAACTGCTCACAAAGAAATCCAGGAAGATGGTCGAATTCGGCACTGGATATATGTGCAAGAGCTAGGTAAATATTTGCGAGTGGTAACGCTCGAAGACGGCATAACCCTACACAACGCCTTTCCGGATCGGAGATTTAAACCATGAAGCTTAGCTACGATAAAGAAACTGATTCGCTATATATTCATCTATCCAATACTCCATCTGTTGACTCAGACGAAGTTGCTGAGGGTGTAGTATTGGATTTTGATTGCAACGGTAAGCTTGTGGGAATTGATGTACAGAACGCGAGCCAAAAAACGGATATTGAATCTATATCGCTTGCACATTTACCTTTACAAACTTTGGAAGCAGCATAAAGGCTGGGCTGAGATAACGAAACCCAGCTTCGAAGCGACAAACTTTGCAAATAAAAAGACAAGTTTGTTTTACCCCCAACTTTGTTCGAAAACATTAAGACCATAAGCCGCAACTATCAAAGCGATTGCCTCATAGGGCGTCAATAGCGAAGCCTATTGCGCCGCATGATAGACACTAACCACCACGTTTGCTAAAATTTTTGGAACACCTAAAATATTTTTTTATTCATGTCCAACTATCGACGCTACCGCATACCCGGTGGAACCTACTTTTTTACCGTTAATCTGCTAGAGCGAGAGCCTAATGATTTATTAATCCGCCACATTGACATCCTAAGGCATACCGTTAAAAACGTAAGAAGACGTTGGCCTTTTCATATTGATGCCTGGGTGGTTTTGCCTGATCATTTACACTGTGTATGGACTCTTCCCCAAGGTGATACCGATAACACCACCCGCTGGCGCTTGATCAAGCAAGCTTTTTCAAAAGCATTACCCATCACTGAAAGACGTTCTGCCGTACGTATTGCCAAGGGTGAAAGAGGCATTTGGCAACGGCGTTTTTGGGAACATCTAATTCTTGATGATGCCGATTATGCAGCACATCTTGATTACTGCCACATTAATCCTGTAAAACACGGATTGGTTAAACAAGTGATTAATTGGCCTTACTCCACTTTTCATCGTTGTGTTGATCAAGGTTTATACCCGGCAAATTGGGCAACACCCTTACCCGTTATTGATGTTGATGGTGAACGAAGTTAAACCATGCGGCGCAACGGCTTATCGCGTTGATTGATGTAGATGAATCAAGACAGCTTAGGCAAAGCCCTAAAGCTAACGCGATAAGCCGGAATAGGTCGTAATAGGCGAAGCCGTATTGCGACACTGTTGCCTTCGACCATGCGGCGCATTACGCTGAAGCTAATGCGCCCTATGAGGCTGACGCGTTGGCAATTACGACTTACCGTGTTGCGTAAGCAAGGCATTACTATCCGCAAAACCATAGACACACTGATTGCAACCTATTGTATCGAAAGCGGTTCCCCCTCTTGCATGCAGATAAAAATTTCCAGCCATTTCAACAGCTTTTAGGCTTAATAACAATATAAAAACCTAGCTGAATTAACTATGATAAGTCCGACGATGTTATAAGGCGCAATACAACTACACCCTATATCGGCTGAATAGAAAATACGTTAGGCAGAACTTAATAAACTTTGTTTTTATGTTAGACTATTATGCGTTAAAAGCAAAATAACGCCGTAGGTAAGCGATTAAAGCCATATTGAATTACAGTGCTGCATCGTCTTATGATTAACTTAACATCAAGGATATTTAATTCATGGTTTCTATGAAAACATCAATCACATCAATATTTCTGACATTTTCATTAAGTTTTGGAATTGCACAGGCTGATACACCAGCTATCTCTTTTAATTCATTGGCAGGTAATCTCTCAGGGAGTAATTGGAATCTTGGTTTCGAATTTCAGGCCAACTCCAATGTTGATGTTACAAAACTTGGCTCTTTAACTGCCGGTGTTAGCAGTAGTCCAGTTGAAATTGGTCTATGGGACAGTTCTGGCAACTTATTAGCCTCAGCATCAGTCACTAAGTCAAGCCCAGTATTGAATCAATTCAGCTATGCTGCAATTACTCCAGTGGAACTCAAAGCAGGTTCGGATTACTACGTAGCTTCAGTAGGATATACAAACTACGGGGCAGGTGCAATTGGTGCAACTACTGCGCCACAGATTACCTATATTAAAGATGCTTGGAATTATAATGGCAGCTCTCTCGCTTTCCCATTTAAATCTAATAATTTCAATCTGAGTAACGCTGGTATTTTCGGGGCTAATTTGCAAATTTCAGCAGTACCAGAAGCTCAAGAATGGGCAATGATGTTATTAGGCTTGCCATTAGTAGGCTGGGTCGTTCGTCGTAAACAATCTTAACAAGTTTATAAGCCTCAATTTTGCCTCATTAGAGCCATAAGACGTAATACGGCTTATGGCCTTAAAAAAATTGGATTAGATTTTCAATATACAATGTGTTTTGGTGGGCGTTTTAGTCTTCGATGCTGGGTTTCATTTGCATTTAACCCATCTACGCCATACTTCGCCTATTACACCCAATTCCGGCTTATCGATTTGTTATATGTTACGCTCAATTCTAGTTCCAGTATTGTTATTCATCTTAAGTTCGCTGCTTTGCCTGATGACTTTTTTTGCGGTCTATGCATCCCTGGCAGTTGGCTTAAGCCTCTGCGCTACCGCGCTTATTATGGCCCAGCGAGGCGCTGTTCCTGAACAAAATCGTCGACTGTTCAGGTTAGCACTTACCTTGCCAAGTATGCGTGCAGGCATCGCGCTTCTGTTAGCTCCGACAGTTACCGTTGCACTTGCCACAGCCTTAATGGCGGGCATGTTTAGTGCATAAACAAAAAATGTGACTGTGTCATTATATTTTAAAAGCATGAGTTGTTAGCCTCGACACAGGGTTTCATTCTCATTGGACACCATCTACGCCCTACCCTCTTCCCTTAGTCCGTTTAGATTTACTCAAAATTCGACAGCGGGTGTAAACTTATTCCCACTTATCAAACAATTCCTACTAAAACATGCGTTCATTCAAAGCAACTGATATTTTGGCCTCTTATTCCGAATGCGTTATCGCTACGATGCTATTACTGGCATTTACAGGCATTTTTATCTGGTGCGGATTTAACAGCGTAGATTTTGGTGCGCATTGGGATGAGGGAAAATTGATTGGTTCGGTGATTGATACCGCTAATACCGGGGTGATTTTACCTCGGTGGTATAACTATCCCTCGTTAAGCTATTTAGTTTGTCTTTTTACAGCTCTATTTGGCTATGTTGCCCAGGTAATGATAAATCCTGACATCATTTTCCCGCCTATAGACAAAGAAGGCATTGTGATAATCAATAAGCAATTTATTGATTTTGTTAATACTCAAACTTATCATTTTGAAGTACGTAGCGTTTTTATTTTACTAACCGCCAGCAGCGCACTTGTGGTTAGCCTTTCAGCAAGACTGCTGGGCGTTAATTGGATAGCTTCGGCAACAACGGGCATTACCCTGCTGTTATCCTACCCCATTTTTTATCACTCGCGCTGGATTGCGCCAGATACCTTATTAATGTTAATGACTGCACTGGTTATTTTAACTACAGTATGGGCAAGCAAACATAACAGCAGCCAAACACTGACGTTTGCAGCAATATCGGCAGGTTTGGCTGCAGCGGCCAAATACCCTGGTGGTATCACCTTGTTTTTACCGCTTTACGTTGCCATAAAGGGCAAGCATAAATTCCAGCGACTGGGGATAATTATGACCTTCTTTATGTTAACCTTTCTATTTATCACACCCGGCATTCTGCTTGAACCTGTTGAATTTATAAAGAATGTCAGGGGCGAGATGAATCATTATAAAACCGGTCACGCTGCGCATACCCTTGAAACTAAACTGGACGGCATACAAAAGTTATCGGAGTTTATTTTGTTCAGGCTATTTTCACCGGATGCGGCAATTTCAGTGGGTGTGATACTACTAGCCGTAATGGGTGCGGTATTTATCTGGCAGCGCAATAAAAACCACGCGTCTATTATTTTAATACCCATAATCGCTTACCTAGTCTATTTTTCAACACAAAAAGTATTATTTGTGCGTAATTTGCTGATGTTGACACCTTTTATTGTGGTATTGGTGGGCATTGCCATAGACGCGTTAATGAAGTATTTTCCTGGCAATGTGTTGCGCTTTGCCATTCCTGTCGCCTTTCTGGCATTATTATCTAGCAATTTAAATTACTATTTTAAGGCGGTTGATAGCTTACAAAATCCCCGTCAAGATGCCTGGGGAATGGCTCTGGAACAGTATTTGGATAAAAATCCTACTAAAAAAATAAGCATTTCTGACAAAGCCTTAGATTATGTGTCTGAACGTTATAAAAGCACGCATTCGGCTTTTGTGGCAAGAGAATCGGCAGATATTTATATTTTTACACTTAAAGAAGAATTATGGATTTGTGCAAATCGGCGTAATTCGTTTCGAGTGCTGGCTGGCCCGGATGATACCGATTTGGATTATTACCCAGAATGGGTAGGTTATAATCGCGTGGTGGCATTGGATCAACAGGTGTGTCATTAGCCTTCTAAGCTGGATTACATTTTCATGAAACTCAGCCTAGGTTTTTAAGCCACTCAAGAACGCAATTTTCGTAGCAGCTTGCGCACGATCTGTGTGATGGTACGTATCCCAATGACTTGATCGTACCATTTTAATTCGTGAATATCGGTTCTGGACATGCGTTGATAGCCTAGTTCGGGTACCGACAAAAACACTCTTACATGCGGATGCTCTTTTCTAAACCAAGAATAGGCACCGTCTACATGCATAGGCCCACATTCTGGGCTACCTGCCGGACGGGTTAAAGCTTGTTCCAGATAATTGATCAAACCATCAATCACAGGCTGACGAAAACCTATAAAATGTGCGGTAACCACTGTCAGATCAGAGTCTACTTCAACTAAATCTGCTTGGTTTGTTAGTGCTAAAAGCTTGGATAAGCGGTGGCCGCCATAATAAATGCCCCAATCGGCGGTTTTTAACTGTTCAATTAAACTATCGACTCTTGCTAAAAAATCACTCGCAAAATCCAGATCATCTTCAAAAACTAATATAGTTTCAAGCTGACGACTTCTGGCATCTTTTAACACGCCTAAATGACTTAAAAAACAACCTCTTGCACCAATATTTTCAAACTCCCCCGCATCATCAGGACGAATGGCCGCAAACACATGAATATTAGGATGATCAAGACTTAAACCGATTTTTTTGAATTGATCTTGAATTTCACTGAGGCGATCTGTTCTCGAAGGCAAATTAATAATATAAATACCTTGAAAGTAATCTAATAATTGTGCCATTTTAAATCTAGCCTTTATTCTTCAGTAAAGATTTGATTCTACGCATCAAAATAGAGATTTTCAATTTTATTTTCATGGCTTGCAAGCGATACAAATACTGGTTAAGAGCTTAGCAATAAATCAGTGTGTATTTTTTACGTCTGATCGGCTAGTCCGCTCATGGTTTGACTAGGCTCACCACGAACGGACTAGCCAATGGTGTGCCTACTGCGTTTTCGTGAGCAGCTTATCTATCAAAAAACCTTTCAACCCATTAAATTAGGTAGAGTTTTGCAGGATAGTGACACCTTTACAATTTGTTATAGCGACTTTTCTGCTGTCAGCAAAGACCTAAAGCGTAAGGCTTGATAAACACCATAAAACATAATATAGGCATAACACAGCACTGGCACAAAAAACGCGGCATGAATACCGATGCTATCGGCACACAGCCCTTGTAGCACTGGCAAAATGGCACCACCGACAATAGACGCACATAATATTCCGGACCCTTGACCGGTGTGAGGCCCCAAACCGGCAACAGCCAGTGAGAAAATGGTCGGGAACATGACGGAATTACACAAACCCACCGCCAGTATGCTCCACATTGCCAAGCTTCCAGTACTCAATATGGTTAGCAATACCAATAACATGGCACAAATAGCATTAAAAGCCAACACCTTGGCAGGCGTGGTTTTTTGCATGACAGCCGCCCCCACAAAGCGACCCAACATGGCCCCACCCCAATAAAAGGAAACGTACTTACCGGCTTCTGCTTCTGGAAGATTGCCTATTTGTGCATCACCCAAGAAATTGACTAAAAAACTACCAATAGAAACTTCTGCACCGACATACATAAAAATGGCAATGGCACCTAATACTAAATGCGGATAATGCCAGGCACTGTGTTTTTCTGTATAGCTTAGGGGCTGATTTTCGCTGGTTTGGGTTGCAATTTTCGGTAATTTTAAATAAAAAAACAGCATAGCCAGACTCAACAATACCCCAGCCAAAAACAGATACGGATATTGCACACTGGTGGCCTGTACCGATTGATAGGCGCTTAATTGTTGTGCATCCAGAAGCGTCAGTTCGGCGGGCGATTTGACAGTATTACTTAAAATAAACAGTGCACCAAAATACGGTGCCACAGTCGTTCCCAAGGAATTAAAAGCCTGAGTTAAGGTTAAGCGACTGGACGCGGTTTGACTATCGCCCAGCTCGGTTACATAAGGATTAGCAGCAACCTGTAACAGGGTAATACCCGTTGCCAGAATAAAAAAAGCTATTAGGAACAACGCATAGGAATGTAGTGCTGCGGCTGGATAAAACATCAGACAAGCACAAGCAGCAATAGCCAAACCGACAATAATACCGCCCTGATAATCGATTTTTTTCAGTAAATAACCACAGGGGATAGACACCACAAAATAGGCGGCAAAAAAGCAAAACTGTACCAGCATGGCTTGTGTATAGCTTAACGTAAACACCGCTTTTAAATGCGGGATAAGCATATCGTTTAAACAGGTAATAAAACCCCATAGAAAAAACAATGAGGTTAATACCTTTAACGCGCCTGAGTAAGTATTTTGTGAGTTATACATATCCTGCATACTAGGGATGTGTAACAGTAAATTCGGCAGTTTCGGTACCGACCATCACTTTAAACTCGCCAGGCTCGACTATGCGTTTCATATCAACGCCGATGAAAGACATATCGTCGGCGGTGAGTGTAAACTGCAAAGTCTGCTGCTGACCGGGTTTTAATTCCACCTTTTTAAAGGCTTTCAGTTGTCGGGTAGGTCGGGTGACTGAAGCGGCTTTATCATGTAAATACACCATAACCACTTCTTTTCCAGTTAATTGACCGATATTTTTAACCTTTACGCTGACATCAATGCTTTCGCCAAGCTTAATTTTGTTTTTATTCAGTGTTAAGCCATTGGTTTCGAAGCGGGTATAACTTAAACCATGTGCAAACGCATAAAGCGGCCGATACTGATTAAACTCAAAAGACTCCATGGGTTTATGATCGTAAGGCACAATATCATTGGTATTACGCGGATAAGAAATGGGCAATTTACCACTGGGATTAACATCACCAAATAGAATATCTGCCAGCACCTCGCCGCCTTCCATACCGGGTAAAAACCCCAATACCACGGCCGCCGCTTTTTCGGCTATGGGGGTAATAATGCGTGGTCTGCCGCCCAAAGTGACCAGTATCACCGGTTTGCCAGTAGCCAACACGTCATGCGCCAGTTTTAACTGATTATCGTCCAGATTTAAACTGTCGATGTTGCCCGGTGTTTCTGTATAAGGCTTTTCGCCTAAAGCCAGAATAATGTAATCATGGTTACGCGCCGCGCTGACAACCTGTTCTATATTGATTTCATCACCAAATGCTTTGCCTCCCACATAGCTTACTTGACCTGTAGTTTTTTTCTGTATTGCCTGCAATAGGGTTAATTTGTTTTGTGGATAAAGTTCTTCTTTATCGCCTTGCCAGGTTATAGTCCAGCCGCCATTCATGACACTCAGCAAATTTGCCGCAGGCCCTGTCACCAAAATACTGGCTGTTTTGGGCAAAGGTAACAATTGCTGGTCGTTTTTAGCCAAAATAATGGATTCTTCCGCTGCTTGACGATTGACAGCATTGGCGGCAGGCGTATCAAAATACTCGGCTTCGTTGATCAGAGGATGCGGGTTAAATAAACCCGTGGCAAATTTTACCCGCAAAATACGCGTCACCGCTTCATCGATACGACTGAGGGGTACTTCACCGCTATGTGCCAGTTCCAGCAGTAAGTCGTAAAAAGAGTAATTAAAAGGCACCATGCTCATATCAACGCCGGCCATCACTGCTATTTTTACTGCTTCTTTAGGCGACGCGGCCATTTTATCGCGATCATACAGGCGAATAATGTCTTCCCAATCGGAGATAGTAAAACCAGTAAACCCTAATTCACCCCGCAATATACTGGTTAAATACTGATAATTTGCATGGCCGGGAATACCATCCACTTCACCGGAATTAATCATCACAGTCGGTGCCCCCGCTTTTATGCCTGCGGCAAAGGCGGGTAAAAAATATTCACGTAACGCTCGTTCGCCTATCCAGGCCGGACTGCGGTCTTTGCCGTTTAAAGGATAACTGTAGCCAATATAGTGCTTGAGACAGGTGGGGGCTTTAGTCGCGGCCGAATAATCTGCACCCTGATGACCTTTGATGTACGCACTACCCATGGCACTACCTAAATATACGTCTTCGCCATAGGTTTCCCATAAGCGTGGCCAAAGTGGTTGCCTGCCTATATCCATCACAGGTGAAAAATTCCAATCCAATCCAGAAGCTTTTACTTCTGCGGCGGTAATTTCGCCTTCTTGAAATGATAACTGTGTATTAAAGGTAGCCGCCATATTGATGGCTTGCGGGAATAATACCGAACTGCGCGTGTAGGTTGCACCATGAATGGCGTCAATACCGTAGATGACCGGAATTTTAAGCCGGCTTTTGGCTGCGACTTCGCGGATGCTATTGGTTAAACGCCTCCATTTTTCAATGGGTTGGGCTTTGTTATTGGGGGTAGACGGCGTATTGAGTATAGAGCCTACATGATACTTAAGCACTGCCTCCTCCAATTTTGCCTGATCGATGGGATTATCGATATCCTGAGCGTTTTCTGCTGAAATAACACTAAAGTCGATTTGAGTCATTTGCCCGACTTTTTCTTCCAGACTCATCTGTGCCAGCAAATTCTGAACCTGTTTTTCAATCTGTGGGTTTAATTCTTGAGCGCCCAAGGCTGTCTCCATCGCTACCAAGAGCGAAAAAAATATTAAAGAGGATCTAATTTTCAAGGGGTTTAATATGGAGTTAATAAAAAATCGAAATTATTCAGCTTAAACGAATACCTGTAAGTAAAACCAGAGTTATCGGGTTTTAAGTTAATAGATTTGGAAACTTAGCAGACGTACCAAAGACTTAATTCTGCATTTTAACAGTCTCACAGATAATATAATCCACCAGATCAGAAAGCAGTATCTAAATAAACGAATATCATATCATTCTTTATAAAGCTGCTTACATGCAAAAACCTGATAACACTACCATCATTCTGTGGCAGACCCTCAAAATTACTGTGATTATGCTCACAGTTTACATGTTGCTCACATAACAGCTTTTCAGGAACCATTTAGCTATTCTAAATCCACATCAGAACAATTCAGTTAACACAATAAATACAGATTTGCTCTGCTGTATTCTGAAATGGTGCTTTGCAATGACTTCAAGTCAGCATAAGCGGCATTTTTCACTAGATTCTTAGGAGAAACTATTATGGTAACTATTCAGCGTAATTTATCACGCTCAGCGAATTTTGGTCGTCACCGTATAAAATCCGGCAATTTGCCATTAAAGAGCAGTGTCAACGCTTCGCTGGCTGATATGTTGTTTTTCCGGCATGTTGATAAATAACTTCGAACACGGCAAAAAATATCAGCACCTTCCTGACTACGAAAACAGCCTGAAATCTTTTGGTGAACCTTGGTCATTCTGATGTCGTTCTCTCCTTGGTTATTGGTAAAGGGTACCTTGGCATCAGTCATAAACCTTAAGGTTTGCTGCTCAAAGTTGATTAACCGCTCCAATAAGTTTCGCGATTTACTGCGTTTAAGTCGTCCCCGTTGTCCTTCCTTTCTCTCTGGGAGCGGGGGAGGACATTCCTGCTCAGCCTCTTTAAGAATTGCCCGATATTGATCGGTATAGCCTGCCGCTATAGAATCGGATAAAACACCGCCCTGGGCCTTAACAGCCTCATTGATAGAAACAAGCAACTCTCGCATATCCTTAGCCCATGCTTGGTTCTCTTGTTCTTCGGCATAGGTCAGCTCGCGCAAATGGTGAGCGTTACATAAGGCATGCAGGCAGTTCAACTGGAAATAGGGCTTCCAGTGATCGTGGCAGAGAATACCTGTAAAACGGGTTAAAACATTCATAGCGGTTATTGCTTCCATGCCGCGTTTGGCGTGGGCGTAAAAGAGCGTCCATTGCTGGTTCGAAATACAGTGCAGCCAATGATTTTTCCCATTGATGTTGATCCCGGTCTCATCGGAATGCAATAGGGACGAGGCGAGTATTTTCGTGATGAGTTTCAATTCAAATTGTTCGAGCAAATGATAAGCTTGCTGGTTAAATTCAAAGATTGAGCCGACACTGATCGGTAGTTGGAATTGATCCTGAAATTGCTCTTGAACACGTTGGTAGGGAATGAGTTGATATTGAGACAAATACACGGCCTGTGCTTTGACGCCATTCCCGTATTGCACCGCTTTAGTGACTTCAACCGGAAAAGAGGCTGTAAAACGTTTGCCAAATTGATCTTCCAGAACTTGAGCGCGGTATTCGGTCACAAGGCGCTGAATCTCAATATCAAATACTTGGCGGATCTCAAAACCAACTTCCTGATAGTTCCCTGGTGGTAAAGTCGCCCGATCTAATTCCAGAATTTCAATTTCATCGGGATCGTCCACTTTTTTTAAAGTTGTACCTATCCGACCGAACTGCCCACCGCGCTTTCTATTTTTGCCTTTGTTCTCGTCATCGCCACTGACTTTGTCTTGATCTTTAAAACGATCCGTAGAAGGCGGTTTGCTGCTATTTCGGCTAGTCAGGCTTAAACGATTAGCCATTATTTGAATCAGCATGATCATGACTTCTAAGGTCGCACGCAAAGCTGATGACATATGCTCTTCATCAGCGATCAGTTGCTGAACTTTTTTGATGGTGTCTTCAATGTTGATATTATCGACAGTCAAACTAATATACCGCTAAACCGTTACTGTTAGCGGTATTATAAGGCCAGTTTTAAAAGTCGATTTTTGCCTTCGAGGTTGCGATGTAGGCCACGAACGACCAAGAGTCACTACCCTTCTATTTAATGTTGCAATTGAGGAATTGTAGTTGCCGAATGCGTAGCTAAATACGTCATTCCACTACAAGCTGGCAGTTCACTGAATTTTTTATTTTTCGACCAAAAACCTTGTCAAGCTTTTTTTTAATTATTTACGCTGAATAGTTACCTATTATGAAAACAATTATCGCATTAAGTTTAAGCCTTTCAGTCACCTTGTTTAGCGCACTAGTTCCAGGCAACGAGGCTTTCGCAGGAATGCCAACCGTAGAAAACGGCTCAAGTTGTGAACCGTACTATGGCAGTCAGGCTACGCAGCTTGACCATTATACTGGTGCACATACCAATACTGGCATGTGGGTTACTTGTCCATTAACGGTTACACATACTTCTGGTACAACCACTGGTTATATTTATATAGACACCAATTTTCCCAGTGCTTCATATTGTTACCTAACTAGCTATAGCTATACGGGAGTGAGCCTAGGTTATAAATATCAAGCTATTGCAGCTGGCGTGCAAGATACTATGATCAGTTCAGTACCTGCAAATGAGTGGTCAAGCCATAGCGTCTATTGTTTCGTGCCTACCGGCGGTATTATTTTTGACACTGCATCTTTTTTCTAAATCTAAAAACTTGAGTTGATCGATTTTATTCGGAAGCAAATCCATGAAAACTTATTATGGCTATTATCTCGGGATTGTCGTCGCCCTATGCACTGGGGTATATATTTATAATGCTAAGCAACCCGCAACAGATAGCGTGGAGGGAAAGACGCATGCTATAACTAACACCAATCTGGTTATGCAGCATGCTACCAATGAATTTGCAGCCAGGGATGGCTTTTTGGACAGCAAACAAGCAGGAGTTGGACTTCGAGAGCAGGTGACCGCGTTAAGCAACGACATCGTTCTACTTAAGGCTGAAATATTAAGCTTACGCACGGCCATGCAAGCTCAAAACCTAGCTTCAAATACTGTTGTGGCTAGCTCAATACTGAGTCCGTCTGAAGAAAAACAGCGCCTTTCCGAACAACGTGCCCATGAAGAAGAACGTTTCAATCAACAAGCACAATTATTGGAAATCGATTTCCGCAAACAACGACTCGATGCCAACTGGGCTACTAGAACCAAAAATCTGATAAAAGCCGCGTTAGAGGAAGAACAAATAGTCCCTGCCGACATTATCGGCCTAGAATGCCGATCAAGCATGTGCAGACTAGAGTTAGCTATTGATAATAGAGATGAATTAGCCTCAAAATTGACTATGTTGCCTATAAAAATTGGCTCAGAATTACCTAGTATTTTAATCAGTCAGCACAATGATAACCAAAGCAATACTATTCTCTATTTATCAAAAGATGATTTGGTTTCCTAGTTTAGATTTCTAGATTACGATTAGGCGAGTTAACCCAGCCTCTTAAACTAAGGATAATCCTGACGCGTGGGCCGCACCACAATATCGCTAATATGCACATGCGGCTTTTGGCTCACCATAAAATAAATGGCTTCGGCAACTTCTTCGCTAATGAGTAAGGGTCCAAATTTATCTTTAAAATTTTGCACCATTTCATCGCTATACCCTGCTTCTGCCTGAAAACCACTGATGACCAGTCCCGGTTCTACCAGCGATACGCGTATACCCTGCGGCCCTAATTCTCGGCGCAAGCCTTCCGCTAAGCCATGTACCGCAAACTTGCTGGCACCGTAAACGGCACTAAACGGTGACACATTCCGGCCCACTACCGAACCCACGATAATAATATCGGCAGTGGCCTTAGGATAGAGTGGTGCGTGACTGACCAGCATCTGTCTGGCCGCTTTTTGTAATAGAGCCAGCGTGCCAGACACATTGATTTTAAGCACTTCTGTAAATGCTTCCAAATCAGCATCTTTAACGGAACCGCCCAAACCACGCCCGGCATTAGCCACCACAATATCAGGCGTTTTTCCAAAGTGTGTTTGAGCTGCTGTAAACAAACTATCCAACAACTGTTCGTCGCTAGCATCACCCGCAATACCACGAAAAGCAAGCCCCAACTCCTGTTGCAATTGTTCCAGTTTTTGAGCATTGCGTCCTGTACCGATTACACCATATTCAGCTGCGACAAATTTTCGAGCTGTCGCCTCACCTATTCCGGATGTAGCGCCCGTAACGATGGCTATGCGTTTAAAATTGTTAGGCATAAAATCTCCTTGTTGGTGGTGTAAAATAATGTGGTTAAAAGGCGACTTTTCAGACTAGTCTATTGTAAATTTGGCTGTTATTAACCAGCACCTTACTGAGTAGTTTAGCAAAATCCAGCCGAAAACTGGCTGCTTGCTTACCAAGACTTGCAGGCTAGTGTAGAGCAGAATATTCGACTTAGGTAATCAATCTAGCGCGTTATAATAGCTATCCTTAATAATATACGATCTATCCGCTTATTCGGTTTATGAAACTCATGAAAATATTCAACGGCAAATGGCTATTGTTAGCAACACTGGTATTGGTAAGTGGTTGCGCCAGTTTTGGTAGAGGCATTACTGAAGCCATTCTGGAAAAACAGGATGAGCAGGACATTCGGCTGTGCGAAATAACCGGTAATAATTTTCGAGGGTTAAAACCGCAACTGGAAGTGGCAGGGCGAAAAATGAAAGTATTAATGGTACACGGAGTAGGTAATCATTTGCCCGGCTATTCTACACAATTTTTGGAAAAACTGGCCAAAGAGCTGGATTTACCTGTTACCTCTACCGATGACAAAAATATCAAATTAGCAGAACCGCATCACCCTGACAAAGAATTGGGCAATCTGCGTATCACACGTTATCTGAGCAAAGATAAAAGCCAGGAATTGTTATTTTATGAATACACTTGGTCAGAAATTACTGCTAAAGAAAAATCGATATTGGCCTATGATAATTCTGGCGAACAATCTTTTCGACGCGCTGAAGTCAATAATCTGCTGAAAAAATTTTCCAATGACACCGGACCAGATCCCATTATTTATTTGGGTGAGAGTCGTGAAGATATACTGGGTGGCTTTGCCCAGGCATTTTGCTGGATGATTACTGACGACTGGAACACTTTACCCAACGAAGTACACAAAACCTGTCCACCCAGAAATATTAGCCAGTTTTACAACGACAGCTATGCCTTTGTTTCGCATAGTTTGGGTAGCCGTATCACCATTGATGGTTTACAACGCGTGGCGGCCATGCAGGATAAAAATGAAACAGCACTTTATGATACCGGTATTGCTCAGGCTATGAAAAACAAAGAAATACCTATCTACATGATGTCTAACCAGTTACCCATGTTACAACTGGGTCGCAGCCTGCCTGCCATCAGCAATCAACACCAAACCTATTGCAAGGCGGATGGTGAAAAATACGCAGAGCGCATGCTGGCTAAAACGTCAATAATTGCATTCAGTGATCCCAATGATTTGCTGAGTTATGCTATACCGCCTGATTTTGTATCTAAATATCTGGATTCAAGACTTTGTTTAAATGTGACCAATATTAATATTAACGTGGCCAAAGTCTACGATGCTTTTGGACTGGGCAAATTAGCAAACCCAATGGAGGCACACATAGGTTATGACACCGATGATCGGGTAATTGCTTTGATAGCCAAGGGTATTGGCAATGAAAAAACCGCGCAGATAGTTAATGAGCGCTGCCGATGGACTGAAACGGTTGATTAATCAATCTATAATTTGTCACTATTCGAGTTTTTATACTGTACTGAGAGTGTGGTGGCGTCGTATCAATCTAATTAGATTCGCTTCACTGGGTTCAGCACCTACTACAAATTGATTTAAAATTATAAAAACAACGACGGATAGTTGCTGTTTAATTTTAGTTGGGTTGCAAAAAGCGCAACCCCACCGACGAACTAATCCCGTTATCTTGGCCTGATGGTAAGGCTGAACCAGCTTTTGGCTGGCACAGCCTTACAGTCTGCAAAGAGTGTTTAAGCTCCCTACTTATTGTTGCGTGGTTTCTGGCATCATAGCAGGGATGCGTCTGTCGTCGTATATGCCGGTCAGTTTACGTTTAAACTCTTCGGTCACATCCTGAGCATCCTGACGACTTTTCATAACGCGCGGTGTTAATAAAATAACCAGTTCAGACTTTACTTTATCGCGGGTGGTGCCGCCAAACAGCGAACCTAGATAAGGGATTTCGTGCAACCATGGCACGCCATCGGTATTATTGGTATTGGTTTCTTGAATCATGCCCCCCAGCACCACAGTTTCACCACTTTGTACGGCAACATTGGTCTGAATTTGCCGTTTGGAGATAGTGGGGGAATTGATGGTTGAGGTATTGGTGGAATTGGCCGCGTTGACGCTCTGCATAATATCCATTAATACCAGACCATTGGCATTTACTCTTGGTTTAATGCCCAAGCTAACACCAGTATCGGTATAAGAGTTGGTGGTACTACTACCGCCAATGGAACTGGTTACCGTACCAGTTTGTATCGGCACTGAATCACCCACCAAAATAGTGGCTTCACCATTGTTTAACACCATTAAAGACGGCGAAGAAATGACGTTGACATTGTTATAGGTGGCTTGTGCCTGTAACACAGCCATGATATTTTTGGAATTAAAGATATAAGAAAAACCACCTGTGGCAACGCCACTGGCCAAGGTAGTAATCGCTGTAGTGGTGGCTTCAGCGCCACTACCGCCACTAGCGGTATTATGACCGTGTGTTAAAAACCATTCTATACCGTATTGTAAATCATTAGTTAATTTAACTTCGGCAATAGTCGCATCGATTAACACCTGCATGGGTAAAACATCCAGCTGTTTTAAGACCTTGGACACTGTGGCATATTCCTGGGCATTGCCGACAATAATCAGGGCATTATTACTTTCGTCGGCAATAATTTTTACATTGGGTAACAAAGCCTGTTGTCCACCACTGATACCACCGCCACCGGAACTAATGCCGCCCAAAGTATTGTTGTTACCCATACTACTACTGGAACCGAAACTACCCAGGCCACCTGACATGCCGCTACTTGAACCTGACAATCCTCCACTGGAAGAGCCAGACTGCAAGCTGTTGCTGCCACCGATACCACTGGAATTACTACCCAGCATGCCGCTGCTGTTGCTTCCTGACATGGATGAACGTCCGGATGCGATAGAGGTTTGTGTATTTTGCTGGCGGTTACCGAAAATAACATTTAAGGTATTTGCTAATGCCATGGCTGGATGGTGTTGTACGCGGTAGACATTTACGCCGCCTTTACCTTCGCTATTGGTTTTATCCAGACGCCTTACCCAGGTTTCAATTTCGGTTAAATCCTGTGGACGGTGTGTGACTGCCAAAATTGCATTTAAACGATCAATTTCAATGAAGCGATAAAAGCTGCCGCTGGGGCTGGCTGCGCCGCCGGCAGATGCCGCACCACCTTCTTTGTCTTTTTCTTTTTCTTTTTTACCGCCAGAGCTGGGTTTTGTGGGGGTGGCGTTATTAAAGATCTGCTCCAGTTCATCAATGATGACACCAGCATCGGCATGTGCAGGGGTGATTAAGGCAAAGGAATTGCCTTTCATGACATCTACATCAAAAATATTGATTAATTCCAGTACCCGTTTTAACTCTGAGCCGGAACCTGCCACTAACAGAATATTTCTTTTATCATCCACTTGCAGCAAGGACTTTTCAGGCAATAGCGGTTTTATAATTTCGGCAATTTCATTGGCAGCCACATTTCTAATGGGGATGACACGTAATTGATAACCAGCACCGCCCATACCATTCATGGTGGTACTGTACAAGGCTTCAGTCGACGGTTTAATGACGTACAAGCCGTTTTGATTAACCATTGCGGCATTATTGACACTCAACAACATATCGAGTGCCGGTAATAATTCTTCTTTGGTTAAGGGCTTAGTGGTTTGCAAGGTGACTTTGCCAGTGACTTGCGGACTAAGCGTATAGTTTTTACCGAGTATGTCGCTGAGTATGACTTTGGCCACCTCGCCCAGATCGGCATCATCAAAATTTAAACTGTATTCGCCTTTTCCCCCTTTTGCTTCCCGGTTAACTTCACCCGATTTATCTACATCTGTAGAGAAAGAATGTCCAACTTGATTATTAGCGTCAGTTGCCGGAAAAACCTCGACCTTTGTGGTTTTCTTGCTGTCATCCAGTTTGGTATCCTGCGGCAGGATAACAGTGTCTTCTTGGGCAGGAGCTAATTGTGGCAGCGGCAATTTTGTTTGCATCTGCGGACCAATGAATTCGCAACCAGCCATCGACAACGCCAGTGTCAACAGGGGTAATTTAATTCTTTTCATCGTTTGCATTCTCAGGATTAATATTAGGCGGTGGCACAAGGTTTTTGGGTTGTTTGGGCGGCGGCGGAGGCCTTGACGCGGGTTTGCCACCCGGTACAGCCGGTGGTTCTGCGCGTGGCTTTCTTAATAACACGGTTTTCTGTTGTCCTGCTTGCTGCAAAATAACCCGATCAGGCTGAATATCGTTAAGCACACAACCGGAAATTAATTGTCCGACTTTAATTTTAAGATATTTTTTTGCTTCGGTTTTTTTGGAAAACAGAGCCACGGGTTGATTATCTTTATGGTAGATGCCAATCAATGACCAATCGTCTATTTGACTGATTTCTGCCTGCTGCGCGTTTTCGGCGGGTACTTCGACGATGGGTTTACGACCTTCTATAAATAAGGGCCGTTCCACCACTTCGTTAAATTCTGTTGCCGCGGTTTTAAGATTCACTATGCTGGGTAGTTCGGCAATACTGGCCGTATCGGCTGCCTCTGCTTTCAGTTGCTGTTGTAATTCGCGGTTACTGTATTCGGCATAGCCCCATTCTGCAGCCAGAATTAAACAGAATAAGGCACTGAGCAAGGCTTGAACTTTAAGCAGTTTCAGGTTCATGGTGCTGCACTCCGCATAAAACTGACCACCTGAAAACTCACATTGAGTTGGGAGTTAGAATTGGCGTCATTTTTGTTGCCTACTGGCCGACTGCGACCATTACCACGTATGGGGGTAATGTCGAGTTGATCAACAATTAAAATAGGCACCGAAATTGCAAAAGTATGTAATACGTTACGCAAGGTTTCGGTATTGGCTGTCATGCGCACCCGCACAGCCACGCGATTAAAACCGTTTTCCATTTTTCCAGGCAATCCCTGGGTACTGGTTAATTGTCCGCCGGCATCGGTGACGGCGGTTTTTGCAATTTCTTGTAAGTCAGCTGAAGCCAATGCTTCAGTTGAACGGTTACTAAAATAGCCCTGTTCTTGAAATTGGTTTTTGATGGTTTCCAGATTTTGCGCCACGCTGTCTTTACGTGCGGCAATTTTTTGCTGGCGTTGTAAGCGAAACAACAAATCCGTTTTTTGATCCCGATACTCTAAACCACTGCTGATTAAGGGCAAAATCAACACTAAAAATATCGTAGTGAGTAACATCACTAATAAGCCAACGGCTAACCATTTATGATAGCGCACCAGATTCATGGCTGATCCTCAGGTAAGGAAAAAGATTTGGACGACTCGTTCCCTGCCGCTCCTGAGCTGGTAGGTGCTGCATTGGCTTCTACCCCAGAGCTAACATCCATACTAATCTGAAAACGCTCAAATCCGGTTACTTTATCTTGCGTCAGCGGTGACACAAAACTGACTTTACTGAAATACGGCGAGGCTTCCAATACCCCGATCAAGGATGAGGCGGAAGGTGACTGCCCGGTAATTTGCATATGCTTTTCTGAGTATTGCAAATTACTCAACCAGGTATCGTTCTTTAATAAATGCGTCAACTCATTTAACACCGGCACCAATTCGGGCGTTTGCGTTTTAATGCTGATCAGTTTTTGCGTTTCATCGCGCTGGGCATCAATTTCTAATTGTTGCTGATCAACCAGACGCGTGTCTTTTTCCAATGCTTTGATTTGTGCTTTTAGATAATCCACCGCCTGCTGTTCTTGCCAGACAGGATACACCATGACCGCTATCAACAATATCAGCATTACCCCATTTAATAGCCAATGTATGGATTTTTCAAACGGGTTTGAGCTGGGTTGGTATCGTTCTGGCAACAGATTATAGACACCCTCTGTTTGCGGATACGTGCTTTGTATGGATGCAAATTCTATTCGGCCCGGTTGTACACCCCAGCTATTGAGTTGCGCGAGTAAATCGTCCAGTATGGCTTGCGGCGTTAACACCAGTAACACTTGAATTTGCCCAAAACCGGTTTTGCCCAGGGAAACAGCCGTGTAATACACCTGTTCTCTTTTAAAGGGTGTATAGCGGTCAAGTTCAAAACCCACCACCTGTTGTAGATTTTCCTGCGCGGCTTCCGGCAAATACACAAACTTTGCCATGGCCTGTGCATCGCTCAAACGCAGAATAAAATCGGCTTTGTCGATATCGGCATATTGATTTAGCAGATTTTGATATGCTGCATTATCCTCAATTTTGACCTCAAATACTTTATGCTGCGGGTTATCTTCGCGCAGAAAACACACTGTAAAGCCGTCATTACCGGCAGTAAAAATTAAACTACCCGTTCTGTCGCTGATTAATTGTTTGACTTTTTTGGGTACCAGGAACGCAAGCTCCTTAAGCCACCACCGATAAAAGCCTTTAATGTCTAAATCAATTGTTGATTGTAAATTCATTTTGAATGGTTATTAACTGGGATTCCGTGCCATTAGCAAATAACGAAGGAAGCAACTGATTCTGTTTCCATGCCAATACTTGTTGAGCAGCTTGCGTTGCATCTTGAGTCTGTAATTTAATTATAGCTTGCAATGAGGCAGATGCATTATCTTCCATTACTACGTCAACACCAATAGCATAAATACTATTAGGAGTGCTGGCAGCCGTATTATTGGTATTCGTTGTAGAAGTAGAATTTGAAGTAGTAGGTGTTTGCTGAGAGCCTGTGGGTATCTGTTGCGTTTGACCCGATTCTACACTACGCAGTATCTGTAATACTTCTGGGGTAGCCTCGTTTATATTGACATCGCTTTGTCCAGAGTAAACAGTTAACAACGGTTGTATGGCATTGTAAATTTCTGGGGTTATTCCTATTATCATTTGTAGTTCTTCTAACGATTGTAGCGGACTATTGGTCGGTTTATAAGGCAAGCCTGCCTCATCGTACTGTTTTTTTTCGGCACCCTGAGGTCGAGGTTCGTCATCTGCATCGCGCCAATCAAGAATACTATTTAATAGCTTTTGTTCAGCCCAAAGATCATTCGTTACTGATTTTATCACAGCTGACAAAAGTTTTTCATTGGCGGCATTGATATCGATTTTACCGGCTTCAGAACTGACTTTAATTCTGATTTGTGAGCCATCGGCGCGCAAAATTTGATAGACAGAACCATCAGTCAACCATCGTTGTTCGGGGTCTGGATTTTGCATCATAAAAACAGCTAATTCCATACCACTTTCAGCGGCAGCCATTGCCTCTGCATTTTTTTTCAAAGCCACACTGACACTACTATCACGCCGCATACTCAGCGCAAAGCTTCCCGCCATTAAGCTGAGCAGGGTTAGTATCCAGATAACCACTACTAACGCAAACCCCTGATTTGATTTATTAATGGCGTGCATAGGCTAGTGTTTAGTGCGGTTAAGCAGGTGTTTGGGGTAAAACAACTCTGCATATAAAAAACTGCACGCATTGCTTACAGGCAAAATTATTGAGCTGTCAGCCATTATCAACATACGTTAATCTGGATTACCAATGGAGTGAAGCTGACTGTTTCCAATCTGCCCATCGATTTTGAGCTGAAACACCATATCTGGCCAATAGCTATCATCATCCAACAAAATACTCACCTTAATCAGTTTAGGCAATTTATCGGCAGACCATTCATTCATCCAGCCACCTGGACCGATCTGATCGATATTGCCGAAATAGGCAAACTTGTATGATTTAACATGATCTACCAGAACTTCTTTATCTGCTTGCGCATTGTCTCCACCGATAAATGGTGACAAGGCTACCATTAATTTTGAGGCATCGTCAGTATTGGCGGCGATCTGAAAAATCTGCAAGCCTTTACGTGCCGAGCTGACGGGTAATGCACCGACAAAACGCATGGCTTGTGCTTGCCCAATAAAGGATGGTTGCGGGGTAGCATCGCCCAATAATTCGGGTTGCGTGGTCTGAACCACTGGTAAAATGCTGGTTAAATGTTGCCTAAAAAACTGATACACCACCGCTTTTTTATTAACAGCGACCACTTTGTCTTCGCCCACATTCCAGCTATTGGCTGCAATTTTAAGGCTACTGAACAGTAATACTACCATCACACCCAACAGGGTCATGGCAATGAGCATTTCGATCAGGGTAAATCCTTTATGCGGCTGATTAATCACGTCTTTTGCTCTTAACCTAATTTTAAGGTGCGTAATTCAACACTGCGTGCATTACTGCCCTCATCGCCCCAAATGACAAGCACCTTGACGGCAAACAACGTAGTCTGCTGCTCTGCCTGTCCCGGTTGTCCGCCTGTTTGCCCTGCTAATTGTCCGGTTTGTGCCCTTTGCCCACTGGGCGTCTTTGCAGACTGCTGGTTATTGGCATTATTCTGCCCAACCACATTGACAGAAACCAGCCAGTGATATTTATAGCCTTCTACGCCAGAGGTTTCGCCAATATTCATTGGTGCTTCCACCCCGGTTCGGGCCATTATGGACTCTGCAATTTGCACGGCAATGTTATATTCTTCGGAAATAATGGCATTGTTAACCCCAGAGCCAAAAATCCGCAATACGATAGTGATGGCAACCGCCATAATGGAAAAGGCGACCAATATCTCCAGTAAAGAAAATCCTTTAGGCTGGCGTATCACTGATCTTAACCTCACCTGTTATCCAATTCACATCCAGTCTCCGTATTTGTTTACCCCATTTTAAAATTACGCGCCCACCGGTCGAGGAACCGTCTGAAAAAAAACGGATACTGCCTTCGCCACCTTCACCACCATTGCTACTTGCTGAAAACTCTTCTTGAGCGACAGTGACGGACACTTCTATCTCCCCCGGAAAACGGTACACTTTATCGCGATCATTGATGCGGTAACTGTTATCATCCAGACTGATAGTCACACTCGCTGGTATGCGCGTCATTAAAGCCTGCCCATGCGCATAACGTAAAGCAGACGCAATATCGCGGGCAGTTGCCTGTATTTTGGTTGTCTGATTACCCGAAGAGATATTGGTACCCAGTGCGGCAAAGCCCAACACACTGATGACCAATACAATAATGAGTTCCAGTAATGTAAAACCTTGCTGGGGTTTCACTAGCCATTAATCCCAGCTATTGATATCCTGGTCTTCGCCAGTACCGCCTTCTTTTTCGTCGGCACCGTAACTAAATAGATCGAACTTACCATGCTGACCTGGAAACACATAATGATAGTCTTGTCTCCATGGATCTTCTGGCACTTTTTCTTTGCGCAAGTAAGGCCCATTCCAGCGTCTGGCATCGGAAGGTTTTTCGATTAACGCTTGTAAACCTTGTTGCTGAGAGGGGTAACGACCCTCGTCCAGTTTATACATATCCAGCGCAGAAGACAGATCTTCTATCTGAACCTTAGCCGCTTTGGTTTTAGAATCGCCCATATGCTTCATTACTGCTGGGCCAACGATACCCGCCAGCATGGCTATAATGCCCAAAACCACCAAAAGTTCAAGTAACGTAAAACCTGCGTTACGCGGTAACCCGAATTTCATAATCATTCCTCTAAAGATTTATACTGCAAGATCGTTAACACTTAAAATAGCCAGCAAAATAGACACAATAATGCCACCTATCATCAAACCCAGCGAAATTATTAGCGCTGGCTCTAGCAAAGCTAACATGCGTTGAATGGTGGTGCGTAATTGTTTATCGTAGATAACAGCAATACGCATCAACATTTCTTCCAGACGCCCGGTTTCTTCGCCCATTTTAATCATTTGTACTGCCAGACGCGGAAACATATTTTGCTGGGTTAAGGATTCCGACATGGTTTTACCTTGTTTTAATTGCCCTTCTGCGCTTTCCAGTAATTCGGCCAGCACACTATTGGTGACAGTTTCCCTAACGATGGTTAAGGAGTTAAGAATTGACACGCCGTTACCCAATAATGTTCCAAATGTACGACTAAAATTGGCAATTTCCATATTCAGGATAATATCGCCAAACAAGGGGGCTTTTAAAAACCGTTCGTCCCAAACTTTTCGAGTAACGGGATTGGCCAACTGTGTCTTCATAAATTGTACGGCTGTGATAACGATTAACAGCAGCACCCACCAATAGCTTTGTAAAAACTCGGCCATGCCCACCACAATCTGTGTGGGTACCGGCAGATTTTTTCCAGCGCTTTCAAACATTTCTTTAAATTGTGGCACTACAAAAGTCAGCATCACAAACAGTGACGCCAGTGACATTACCAGCAAAATGGCTGGATAGATAAGTGCTGTACTGACGGTATCTTTTAATTCTTGCGTGCGTTCCAGATAATCGGCCAGACGTTGTAATACGCCGCCCAGATTACCGCCCATTTCCCCTGCACGAATCAGATTTAAATAAAATTTGGAAAATACCCCGCTCCGCCCTTGCAATGCATCGGCCAGTGATTTACCGGCTTTAACCATTTCCAGAACTTCAGCCACCATTTTATTCAGCTTGATATTCTCTTCGGTTAATTGCATTAAAATCATCAGGGAGCGATCCAGTGGCAAGCCCGATTCCAACAGGGTTGCCAGCTCGCCAGTAAACATGCCAATTTCTTTTTGTGATAAGCGCTGTGAGGCGGATTTTAGCTTAAAACCCAGAAAAGTTTTATCTTTAGCCAGTTGCACACGGATCGGTATCAAACCCTGATTTTGCAAATCCAGCAGCAACGTGGCTTCGTCGCTGGCATCACGCACACCTTCTTCGGCAAGCCCTTGATTATTGACTACTTTATAGGAAAATAATGGCATGATTTAGTTTATCGGATTTAAAGGGTATGAATTAAGGTGTACTGAGCAGTCTACACTGACTCAGGATTCTGTGGTTACCCTTAGCACCTCTTCCAGAGTGGTGCCGCCCAGTAACGCTTTACCCACCCCGTCTTCATACATGGTTTGCATGCCTTCCTGAATAGCTGTTTGTTGAATAACAAACGCTTCTTCGTGCTTCATGATTTGTTTGCGAATGGCATCTGACATGCTTAAAAATTCAATAATCGCCATCCGACCTTTATAACCGATATTATTACAACTTGGACAGCCAACAGGCGTAAATACTTTGATTTCGCCAGTTGGTTGCCAGCGTCTGAGTTGCATTTGCTCGATCAAGGCGTCTGAAGCCGCATGGCTTTGTTTGCACAGCGGACAGAGTTTGCGAACCAAGCGCTGTGCGAGAATGCCGTTAATGGTTGAACTGAGCAAATACTCTTCCAGGCCCATGTCTAGTAAGCGCGTGACACCTGCGGCGGCGTCGTTGGTATGTAAGGTAGATAATACTAAGTGACCGGTAAGTGCCGATTGCACCGCAATTTTTGCTGTTTCCAAATCACGCATTTCGCCGATCATGATGACATCGGGATCTTGACGCACGATAGAACGTAATGCCGAGGCAAAGGTTAAGCCGATTTGTGGCTTGGCCTGAATCTGATTAATACCTTCCATTTGATATTCGACCGGATCTTCAACCGTAATGATTTTGCGCGCCGAGGTGTTAAGCTGTTTAAGAGCGGCATACAGACTGGTGGATTTACCGCTACCGGTTGGCCCGGTAATTAAAATAATGCCATGCGGTTGCGCCAGCACTTCCATAAATTGCTGGGCCATTTTGCCGGAAAAGCCTAGGGCAGCAAAATCTAAAACAGCGTTTTCTTTATCGAGCAAACGGATAACTACGCTTTCACCATACATAGTGGGGATGGTGGATACCCGCAAATCCAATTCCTTGCCTATCATTTGCAATTTTATACGTCCATCTTGCGGCAAGCGCCGCTCGGCTATATTTAATTTTGCCATGATTTTTATTCGAGAGAGTACCGCTGCAGTTGACGCTACCGGTGGAGAATCGATCTCTTGTAGCACACCATCAATGCGTAGGCGCACTTTTAGGCTTTGTTCAAACGGTTCGATATGTACGTCAGATGCCCGGCTTTCTACGGCTTTTTGCAGAATAAAGTTTACCATTTTGATAATGGGCGCTTCACTGGCCAAGTCTTTTAGATGCTCTAAATCTTCGGTACCCACTTCTTCGACACTGAGATTATCAACCAGCTTATCCATGGTTGATTTGCCTTCGCCATATTGTATTTCTAGTGCATTATCAATCTCGGACAGTTGTCCGATAGATACCAGAATTTGTTTGCCGGTCGCCAAGCGCAATACTTGAAACACATATTCATCCAGCGGGTCCATGGCTGCGATTTTAATGGCTGTTTCGCTTTCTTCATATCCCGCTATATGGTGATATTTGAGAAAACGTTGCGGGATGAGGTCGGAAAAAGGCGATTGCGGTGGGAATTGTTCGGTACGAATTTGCGGAACATCGCACACATTGGCAAAGGTTTGTGCGACATCGGCATCGGAACACAATCCCAATTTGATGAGTAGTTGCGGCAAGGTGTCGTCCATGGCCGTTTTCTGCATACGTTTGACTTTAGCTAAATCGTTATCCGACAGCTTGCCGTTATTTTTCAACAACTGCAAAAACTCGGTATATTTTTCAGAATTATCGACAATTTCCATGTTTGCTTTTTATACCTAAAAAATGAGACTGCGTGCTGTTGTTTAAATTCTATCAAAACGTCACCGAAAAACCTATGACCGAGCGGAATGAACATAGTTCGTTTGAAGAACAAATTTATCAGCCAGTGCGTAAAACGGGATTATATTAAAAATATAAGTCTATAAAACAATCACTTGAAAAAAATAATTTACCCCTTCTTAACCAGAGCAGGCATAAAGTCTAATCGGCGGTGGCGCGAATAATTACCGCGGTTCGTAAGCGGTTTTTGCCAAAACAGGACATACGCTCCAAATCTTCTTTGGCAATGGGGATATATTGACAATCCAAATCATTTTGGCGTTCCTCGTCTGGATCGGAATCGTGCATGTATAAACAATCATCGTCAAAACCGCTCATCACTACCCAATGCGGTGCTTTTTTACGATCCATGGCATAGGTGCTAATTAAAATTAACGGAATAGCACCGGAATTAAAGGCTGCAATCAATTCATCCTGGCTGATGGGGGTATAGTGGACGGGAATACCCTGCTCTTGCACTTGGCGTTTAAATCCGTTATCTACCAATTCTACAACTTGTTTTTTGGATTCGTTACGCACGCCATCTATAAATAAGGTACCCGTCTGATTAATCCATACTTCCACCGAAAAATGTCGGCGTTTTGCTGCCAGCGCCAAACCCAGCGGATGACAACCGCCGTGCCCGGAGGTCATAAAAATAGTGGTTGCCTCGCGCCATATATTGATTTCTTCTTCCTGTGAGGGCAAATACTGTTTATTAAGTGCATGCATAGCCATCATTAATGCGGCGGGCCCACAGGTAAACGGTGTGGTTTGTCTTAACCAATGCACACTGCGATGCTGCGGTTTATCATGATATGAGCGTATGCGCTTCTGATAGCGCAAAGCATCTTTATGATCCTGATAATAATCTCGATACAAGCCAAAATTCTGAAAACCCAGCGCTTCATAGAGCTTGATGGCCGCAGTGTTATCCACGCTAACTTCTAAGCGTAAATATAAACGGCCATCGGCATTGGCAGCCTGCTCCCCCGCTTTTAACAACGCTTTGGCTATGCCCTGCCCGCGCTGTTGTGGCAGAACGGCCAGCGAATAAATGCGCGCCAAGCGAGTACCGGGATGATGAATAATCAAAATATAGGCGGCCAGAACTTGCTGTGCTTCTGCCACCAGCAAAGCACAATGCGTATTGCTTAACCAATGCTTGAAACTACGCCGGCTTAGTCTATCGCTGTTAAAACAAGCATTTTCCAAAGCGACCAGACTACCGAGATCGCCGGGCTGGGCAGGACGTATCAAAAAATTCATAATAACGTAAATATCATTACTGGGATTATCATAGTCGGTATTGTCTTTAATACTATTTGTGTAACTACTTAGGTATTTAGGGGCTGCTATCGCGACAGATGCGCTTCGCTTTGTTCAATACATCCTATAGCCCATTGATTTTAATTATCAAAAATCACGCCGACTCGTTACTTACTGGGCTACTTTACTCGCAGCATTGCACGCTGACAACCACCCAGTTTGAATAAGCGATTTTATGCTCACTGATTTTCACAAACTAATTTTGATTGAAAGATATGATCTCTGTGTTTTCTCGGCTGAACTTAAAAATTAAGTTAATAAGACTAAATTTTTCCAAATGTTGTAATGTGGAAACTGAGCCCAGTGTTTTCGTTTGCACCTATTCCACCCTATGAAAAACCAACGCTTTATTGAGTGCGCCTTATGGCCTTGACCACATTGTTTTCTCGGAGTAATAAAGGCGTAAACCCTATCTCTACAATTGCAGCTTTGGCAGCTCGTAGCCTCGGTTAGTGAAGCGTAAACGAGGGCAGGATGCTATGGCTTGCCGCAAGCCTATTGTTCCCACGATTACGCTGCCGTTAATCGTGGCTACGCGGGCTCGTTTCTCCTGCTTAATATTTAAACCGGAATGATGTTAAACGTGGGTTAGTTTTGAGGATGTAGTGGATTTCCAAAATGCATGCACCCTTAAAAGTCGATAACATTGCTAGTTTTAGCATGCCTGAATGAAGAGCCTTCCTTTTGTCAAAATATATGTAATATTGACCTTTTACGACATCACGAATACTTGTATAAATGAAGTCAATATCACATAATGCATTCATTGAATGAATGTATAAAAGGTGATGCAATGGCAATGTTAACAGTACGCAATCTACCCGATGATGTCCATAGAGCATTACGTGTGCAGGCCGCCCAACATGGACACAGCACCGAGGCTGAAGTCCGCGAAATACTGACAATGGCTGTCAAGCCTGACGTGCGCGTTCGGGTTGGTGATGCTTTATCTGCATTGGGACGCAGAATTGGCATGACCAACGAGGATTTAGAAGTATTTGATCAAGTCAAAGACAAAACGCCTGCTGAACCATTGAGGTTTGAATGATTGTCCTTGATACCAATATTGTTTCCGAGGCTATGAAGGCTGAGCCACACCCTGTCGTAATGGCTTGGTTGAACGAGCAAGTGGCAGAAACACTGTTCCTGTCCTGTGTAACGCTAGCCGAGTTGCTTTTTGGTATTGCTGCGCTTCCAACCGGCAGAGGTAAGGACGTGCTTTCGCAGGCCCTAGATGGTCTGTTGGAAATATTTAGGGATCGGGTATTGCCATTCGATACCCCTGCGGCACGGCGATATGCTGACTTGGCGGTGACAGCCAGGACTAGCGGGCAAGGGTTTCCAACACCTGACGGCTATATCGCTTCAATTGCGGCTTCACGAAATTTTATTGTAGCATCGCGCGATACCGCGCCTTATGAGGCTGCTGGTGTACCTGTCATTAATCCTTGGAAAACTTAATGAGATACATGACGCGACCATCTTGTCTGAACCACGCCAAATTGAAACGACGCATAGGATCCGGAAGGGCCAGTAATCGGAATCCGGCTTACCAGCAATTTATGTCGTTAGCAGTGCAATTACTTCTTAAAATTAAGTTTTTATAGGCTGTGTTGATACAATGAGCTGTTGCTATCGTGACAGATGCGCTTCACTTTGTTCAGCACATCCTGTAGTCTATTGATTTTAATTATAAAAAATTACGCCGACTCGTTACCTTTCGGGCTACTTTACTCGCAGCATTGCACGCTGACAACCACCCAGCTTGAATAAGCGATTTTATGCTCACTCATTTTCACAAACTAATTTTGCCAGCATGAGCATTTTTCGTTGCCAACAATTTTCGGTGCAACAAAACCACGCAGCTATGAAAATTTGCACCGATAGCCTGTTGTTTGCCGCCATGGCCGATCTTAATGAGGCTAAGCAGGTGCTGGATATAGGCACGGGTAATGGTATCTTGGCGTTGATAATGGCACAATTGGGCGCGACTAACATTACGGGTGTGGAAATAAACCCCGAAGCATGTAGAGAGGCGGCTGAAAATTTTTATAACAGTCCGTGGGCAACCCGCCTGCAATCCGTTAATCAATCGATTCAGGATTTTGCCCAAACCAACCCGCGTCGATACGATTTTATTATCAGTAACCCGCCATTTTTTGAACAGCATTATAAAACCACCGCCAGCGCTAAACGTCTGGCAAGACACAGCGATGGTTTACCGCATGCCGAACTTATTGCGAATGCAGCACAATTATTAAGTGCTGATGGGCGTTTTTATGTGCTGCTACCCACACAGGCCATTGTTAAGTTTATTGACTTGGCAAAACTGGCGGGCCTGTATGTATTTAAGCAAATAGAATTACAGGCGCATACCCATAAGCCGGCCAAAGTAGCGGCACTGAGTTTTAGCCGCCAGCAAACTACTTACCAATGCGAGGTTTTTACTGTTTATTCTAAACCGGGTGAATATAGCCAGGCTTATTGTGACTGTTTACGGCCATTTTTGTTGCGGTTTGCTGAAAGCTAACTGGTTGAAGGGTTTTACTCAATTAAGCTTTGTTGAGTGCATAAAGTACGTCTTTGATGTCGCCGCCAATGCTGGCATCCCCTGACACCAGAATCAGTCCATCGTATTTTAGCGACATAAACATGCTTTGAATTTATGTGTCTAGTTTACGGCGTAAAGCTAAAGTAATCAGAGGCAAACCCAGCAGAAACAGTGTCAATAACTCTGGCTCAGGTATTGAGTTTACAGCTGTTGGTGTATAGTTATAAATTATTTCAGTAGTGCCACCAACAACTGCTTCGCTATTGAAAAATACCTGTCCAGTTGGGAAACCCGTTGCAACAACATTAGGACTGCCGAAATGAATATTTAAAGTGACAGGTAATGTATTTTTTTCAAAATCAAATAAATTAGTAGTCAAGGTTTGACTGTTTGAATGACTAACAGGAAGCGCATCTCCCAAAACAGTGGCGGAACTAGTTGACGATGTAGCGCCTAACATACTTACTGATAGATTATCAACGTAAGAAACACCATTTAAACCGGAAACGGTTACTGGTATAATGCCAATAGCTTGTATTTGCCAAACTTGCCATTGCCAAACTGAATAACTAACCACCCCGAAAGGTGTATCAATTGTTGTTGTTTGTTCACTTCCAGCACTATTAAATGCTGTGACGCTATCAGTACCACTAACAGAAACCAACACCTCAACAGAGTTAAGTATACCTAATGCCTTATTGAAAGAAGGCAGTGTAAAAGTGTCTGAAAATCGAGCATTTATGTCAAAATTTGAGTCGATTTTAGGGGGTGTAGTATGAGTAAATATCTCTGTGTCAGCAAAAACAGAACCACTTATAAAAACTGACGCTAACACAGCTAATCTTAGAATACCTAACTTCATATCGGCCTTTAATATAAAAATTACTGACTTTTAAACAAAAATATCAAATACGATAATTAAAGAATTTTTAGTTTAAAAATTATGATGCACAATTTTAGATTACCGCAACAAAATAGTCGACTCATTTTGAACGTTAAAAAATGCCGCTTTTTTGCAAACAAATGTCGAGTGACACCATTAATGAAAAAATTGACAAAACAGTGAAAAACTTCTGACACAGATAATGAAAATTTTTTGATAATGTGATCTCTGATTTGTCCGACTATATTGAAAGTTTCCAGATAGCGGATCGAATCATACGAGAGCAAGAAGTTCCGGCCTCAAGCAACGTGGACGGCAGGGCCACCGAAAGAATTCACCGGGCACACAATGGGTAGAGTAAGGAGCAGGCTTGCGCCTACCCCTCCTCATCAAACCGTGCTTGCAGTTTTCCCGCACACGGCTTTCCGATGCTCTTCGTACTCAGGCATGCACTGATCGCCAGCCAGCTTTCCCTGGAACCTTAAATAAACCATAGCGTTTGTATAAATCTACGCTAGGAAATCGACCTTCGCCAATCTTTCGATCTTTTATCTTATGGCGTTTCATCAAGTGTTTACGCAGGCGTTGCTCTGCGTGTACCTTAACTTTCTCAAATACCTGACTAGAGTTTTGATAATGGAAATAGTTTGTCCAACCTCTGAGGCTTAGATTAATATTTCTGATCATAATTTCTAGTGGCAGGGTGGTTTGATTTCGCCCCGTCATCTGTGTCAGCTTGTCCTTGATCTTCTTCGCAGATTTAGCTGATGGGCAGACATGCGGGTATGGCTTGCCTGTTCGCCTTCCTTGGCTCATTCTGATTGAAAATCCCAAGAAATTGAAGCTTGATTGGGTAGCGTCAACAATGTGCGTTTTGGATTCGTTCAGGGTAAGACCTAATCTTTCCAGCACTTGCTTTACAACCAACATGGGTGTTTCAACATCCTTTCTACACAACACAACAAAGTCATCGGCATATCTCACCAACTGCGCTTTTAATTTGCCTTTGAGCTGATGTCGTTGCCATATCCGGTCAAGAATATGTAGGTAGCAGTTTGCCAATAGCGGGGAGATTACACCACCTTGCGGCGTTCCTTTACGATTGGCTTTTCCACCACCCAACACCTTCCTCTTACCGTTTTCATCATTACCAATCACGGGGGCTTTCAGCCATTGCTTGATCAGTGCGAGAATCTCACCATCAACAATGCGTTCTGCAACCACTGCCATCAGCTTTGCATGCGGTATGCTGTCGAAATATTTCGTCAAATCAGCATCTATGACTTGTGTATAACCCGCCCATAGCGCATTGGCAATGTCATCCACCGCATCATGCGCCGATTTCTTTGGTCTGAATCCATACGAATTCGGACAGAAGTCTGCTTCGAATATGGGCTCAATGACAAGTTTAACCGCCATTTGCGCCACCCGGTCACGTATCGTCGGAATCCCCAGCGGTCTTAAACTACCATCCGCTTTAGGAATCATAACGCGCCGGACTGGCTGGGCTCGGTAGGTCTTTTCTTTCAGATCATGGACAAGTTCCAACAAAAACTTATCTAACCCAATTACATGCTCTATGGCTTCAAAGCTTATCCCGTCAACGCCGGGACTTCCCTTATTAGCTCTAACCAGACACCAGGCGTGATAGAGGACATCTTCCCGGTATATCTTGTCGTAAAGCGCGTAAAAACGATAGGCTGGTTCTTGCTTGGCCTTGGTATATAGCTTCCTCTGTAATGTCCTGATTTTCGTAGGAGTGACTAGCAACATGGCAATCTCCTCATCCTCCATTCTTGGGTTGCGTGAACAAAGTAGAGCCCCTTCCCTCAGCCAAGGTTATGTTGTCCTTTGGCTTCAAACGGTACTATGAGCCCCTCCGACTCCTGTATTCAGCCATTGAAATTTCGTTTCCTTATATCCAATGATCGATGGCCTCCCCATCCCTCAATACAGGTCTCCAGCACTGGACTACAAATCTTCTAGTACATGCCAACCCTGCTACCCCGGAAGAACACAAACACCATTTCCGTTATTTAAGTGTTCGTACGACGACCTTCCCCTTCTGACCACAGGGTCGGCTTCTTCGATTACGTTTACGAGGCTACTTATAGGTTCACTTTCGTTTCGGCCTGCACTTTTGCTATTTGAAAACTTACGACCCCGTGTCGCCACAACGCCGCTTTCTCATGCTACCGTGGCGTACGGACAATTCCACGGTCGGGACTTTAACCCGCTAGATTTGCAGTTGTTACTGCGTACGGTCAGGTCTTTCAATAACGCATTTTTATGTTAAAATAAATGTACAGCATATACAGAATGAATAACATAAATATATATATGAAAGGTTAAACAATATGGCAAGACCTTTAAGAATTGAATTAGCGGGCGGTTTGTATCATGTCACTTCGCGAGGAAATGCTCGCGATGATATTTTTTTAGACGATGACGATAGATTATGTTGGCTGGAAATATTTGGTCAAGTTTGCGAGCGATTCAACTGGATATGCCATGCTTATTGTTTGATGACTAACCACTACCACGTTGTTATTGAAACCATTAAAGGTAATTTATCAGCTGGCATGCGGCAGTTAAATGAGGTTTATACTCAAAGATTTAACCGCAGGCATCAACGGTTAGGGCATGTCTATCAGGGAAGATTTAAAGGAATTTTGGTTGAAAAAGAGAGCTATTTACTGGAATTGTCGCGATATGTGGTTTTGAATCCCGTTAGAGTGTTAATGGTGTCATTACCTGGACAATGGAAATGGAGTAGTTATAACGCTATGATTGATAGTGTAATACCCCCTAGATGGCTGCAAACGGATTGGTTATTGAGCCAATTTAGCCTTAATAGAGCACATGCAATAATTCAATATCTTGATTTTGTAAATGCTGGCGTTGGTTTGCCACCAATTTGGCAGAATTTACGCAATCAAATTTATTTAGGAAATAAAGACTTTGTTCTACAACTACAAAGCAATTTAAAAGGCAATTCCGAACTTATTAATGAAATTCCCAAGGCTCAACGGCGTCCACCCGCTGAACCGTTAGAGTTCTATAAGAATAATTATCAAAATAAGAAAGAAGGTATGAGGTTAGCATTCAAAACAGGCGACTTTACTTTACAACAAATAGCGACTATTTTTGGTGTGCATTACTCAACAGTTAGTCGAACGGTAAAATGAAATTACTTGCATGTGTCATGGAAAGACCTGACCCCAATGCCCACTATCATGACCCATTTTTGATGTTTATAGATATCAAGCAAATTGGCGTTGCTGAAAAAACACATTAACAAATTAGGTATATGCGGTATAAGGTCTAGCATACCCGTATTTTAGAGCTTTAGGGAACTTCGAAAAAACCACCCTTCGACAGGCTCAGGGCGAACGGCGTCACTTATGTATCAATAGCTTACTATTCGCAATGAGCTTGTCGAAGCACAAAAACCAGGTTTTTCGAAGTTCCCTTTAGTGCTGCATGCGAGTCTAATTGACTATAACAATAACTCACTATCTGGAGCACTATTATGAAACACTACCCTTTGGTTTTTATCAGCTTTCTGCTTTTAGCAACGCCTGTTCTTGCTGCTGATAATGCAGCCGGCAAACCCATTGCTGAAGCAAACAAAAATACGCAGCAGGCCTTGCCAGCTTATGCTTTGGATCAAACCTTACAAACATTTTCTAAATCTGTTCATGGCGGCGTTCTGCATGTGATTGCCAAATTGGATAACAATGTTACGCAAATAAAGCTTATACAAGCGCATCTTCTCAAAATGACCAATGCCTTTAAACAAGGGGATTTTTCCGCTACGGAAGCCAGCCATGGCGCCAATATGCCAGGTTTAGCGCAGTTAAAAGCGGCTAAAACTGACGAGATTAGATTTGATTATAAACCACTGGCAAATGGTGCCCAGATTCATTTTTCCTCTGAATACCCTAAATTGGTGCAGGCATTGCATGAATGGTTTGATGCGCAGATAACCGAGCACGGCAATGCGGTGATTGATGAACATAGCCAGCATCACGCCAAGCCTTCAGAATAAATTGGCTATTTGTATTCTAGGGTTGGAAATTGGAACAGTTCATGTTTTTTAATCGCGCCGTTTTGTACAAAATGTGTTTGGGTGGTTGATGAGGTTGAATTCATGTCTATCCGTTACACTTGGGCAGGATGTGACAACCAGCGGGATGATGATAGATTAAATTTCAATCGATGCGCCGCCCGTTGGTTGGCACATCCTACCCAACTAACAATTGAGATTGATGGTGGCGATTTAGACTTTATGGTGCGGTTTGTAAACTTACCGCACCTTTCGAGATAAATTTGATGCCATTGAAAGCAGCAAGCTGCTTTGCAAATCAGTCAAAATAGTGTTTTTTATTCATTTTTGCTATTCAGCATACAAAACCTTGTCATTTTTTTTTAACAAATAGGTTTATGCACTATAATACAAAACGAATAAGCTGATATAAATCCAGTAGTTCGTTAAACTCTTTAAACCTGAGTATAACCATTACCTTGGAACTGGCTTGTGCAAAATTTTACACGGACGTGTTCCAAATACTTGCTTAATTTGAATCAATTATCATGACCAATACGCATCGACTTTTTTTACGATTTTCGCTTATGCTCGTGACGCTGGTATTTATGAGTGCTTGTACGCAGTCGACAAAAAAAGACTCTCTGGCATTGAATCCGTATGAAACTCAAAATCGTTCTGGAAATATCAACACCCCTAAAAAAGATAAAGTGATAGTCTCGACAGGTATTTTTCCAAAACCGGCCGTACTGGAACCTGCTGTTGAGTTTTGGCGTAAAACATATGCGGTATGGGCGCGTTCGCAAGTTGCTTTTCATGACGATAGGCATTTGGATGTGATTTACGAAGTGATGGATTTACCCGGCAATGTGGGGGAAGGCTTAACCAACGATCAGAAAGAGATGATTAACCAACGGCGTGAATTCTGGCGCAACCAGCTGTATGGACTGGAATACAAATTAAAGTATGGTGCCGAATTAAACGCTAATGACAAACAGTTAATGGCCAAACTGCAAAGCAGCGGCAAATCGGTTAGTTTTTTTAATGGTGCGGGTGATCGTTTGCGTTCGCAACGCGGCACACGGGAACGCTTTAAACGCGGACTGGAAATTAGTGGCCGTTATGATAATCATTTTAGAAAAGTTTTCCAGCAAGCGGGTTTGCCGGAAGATTTAGCCTATTTGCCTCATGTTGAGTCTTCTTTTCAAGTGTCTGCAAAATCGTCTGCTGGTGCAGTGGGTTTATGGCAATTTACTAAAGCCGCCGCCAAAACTTTTATGCCAGGTGACGACAATGCTGAATGGCGTTCTGATCCGTTTATATCTGCTACTGCTGCCGCGCGTTATTTAAGTCATGCTTATAATAAATTGGGCGATTGGCCAAGCGCCGTTACTTCTTATAATCATGGCATAGGCGGTATGAAGCGCGCGCAAACCCAAGTGGGTAATGATTTTGGGCGCATAGTACGTGAATATGATGGTCCGGCTTTTGGTTTTGCCTCGCGCAATTATTATGCACAATTTTTAGCGGCCCGAGAAATTGCTTTGGACCCCAGACAATATTTTAAAGAAGGCATTAGTTACGAAATGCCCGTTAACCCTGGTCAATACTTGGCTTCTGAATAAATGGCTATAAGGGTTGCGAAATTGTGTTATTTCGCAACCTAAATTTCATTCCCCTGCTAAGCCGTAAGGCGCATTACCTAACCCACCCCCCTAGCCAACGGCTAAACAAATTACCCTGCCAAACCGTGCTTCTAGCGGCAAGTTCCGCAAAACTATTGACTTGATTTGTGCTTTACTGTAAAACGCAAAATCGCCTAGCAGCAAAACCTAGCTTTTTTTACTTAAACCACCTGTCTTTTCTAATTGTGGTCTATGTAATCTATGCCCGACTGCTCGATAAATAAGTGCTGTTAATGATGGCCACCGAAATAGAGTTTAGTTACAACGGCCACGGAAAGCTATAAATTATAATAAAGTTGGAGGATAACAAATGTTAGATTTTCATCAGAAATACTGCAAAAATATGGGTTTTATTTTATGGTTGGGCAGCCTATTTTTACCCCAGGTAAACGTAATGGCCGCCACTGGCGATAGCCAGTTTGTTTACCAAGGCCAAAAATGGACAGAAGCTGAGCGCAAAGCCTACTATAGTCAGGATCAAGGATCACAACTGATGCCTCTTAAATGGTTTCAGTCTTTAAAACAAAGCAATGGCGAATTATTTTTGGCCGACAGCTTGAAACGATATGGCTATCTTGCCAATCCTGCCAGCCCTACACCCGGCTTGCCGGTTGGCTTTACCGTCACTAAAGATGGCAGCCATGTGGGGATGACTTGTTCGGCTTGTCATGTGCGCGAAATTTCTGTCGATAAACAGCTTTACCGAATTGATGGTGGCCCCGCCATTGTCGATTTTCAAAGCTTTGCCACTGATTTGGGCATTGCGGTTAAAAGCGTACTTAATGACCCCAAACAGTTTGATGAATTTGCCAAACAGGTGTTAGGCAATGCCGCTACAGCCGACAAACAAGCCACATTGCGTAAACAAGTTGAAGACTGGGATTTGCCCTATCGCACTATCATGGACAATGCCTTACCCAAAGATAAACCTTGGGGACCTGCCCGACTGGATGCGGTGGGCATGATTTTTAATCGGGTAACTGGCCTGGATATTGGTACCTCTGCCGACCACATCATTGCCAGCAACATTCATCTAGCCGATGCCCCTGTTCGTTACCCTTTTGTATGGAATGCGCCTATTCAAGATAAAACCCAATGGCCCGGCTTTGCGGACAACGGTAATAGCATACTGGGGTTATCACGCAATTTGGGCGAAGTAATTGGCGTATTTGCCCATTTTAACCCGCAAAAAGACGATTGGCGGGTGTTAGGCATTGATTATCTGTCTGAGAACTCCGCTAATTTTGATGGTTTAAAAGCACAGGAAGTACATCTAAAAAACATAGGACCACCGCAATGGCCTTGGAAACAAGGCCCTTATGCGATCAATTTACCACTGGCAGCACAGGGTAAAACTATTTTTGAAAGTACCACTAAAACCGAAGAAGGCGGTTGTGCAGCTTGTCACGGCATCCGCAAAGGCAGCCCGCGCGGTAAAGAGCAAACCTGGGCAACCCCATTGTGTGATGTGCAAACTGATCAACGCCAATTTAACCTGTTAAGCTGGCAAGTGGACACTGGCGTATTGGCGGGGGCTCAAATTCCATTTTTGGATAAACCTTTAAAAGCCGAAAAAGAACTGGCTTTTAACGTGTTGGGAATTTCGGTGATGGGCTCGGTTCTGCAACACGAAACCAGTACCGTAGTCGCGCTTGAATCGGCAGCCAAAAAAGAAGCATTGAAACTGGAATCGTTATTAGGTGCTGAAAAAACGCAAAAAATTCAAGAAAAAGCCGCCGCATTGCGTAAATTGCAGGGCAATTTGATTACTGAGCAAACCTCTGTATTACAGGGTGCTTTTCAAACCTTGTCGCATGCTGAACCAGCACCGGGTGCTAGCACACCTACCTGTAAAGATAGTTTTAAAAGCGCCAGCCCTAAACTTGCCTTTGAATCGCGTGTATTACAGGGCATATGGGCGACTGCACCGTATTTGCATAATGGCTCAATCCCCACTTTGACTGATTTATTAGAACCGGTTGCCAATAGAAGCACTGCGTTTAAAGTTGGACAGGCTTACGACCCTATCAAAGTTGGTTTAGCCAGTGAACAAAGCCAGTTTAACTATACTTATCAAACGACCGACTGCAAAGAGATAACATCTGGCAATAGCCGCTGTGGTCATGAGTTTGGTACGCAACTGAATGCCGCGGATAAAAAAGCGCTATTGGAATATTTAAAACAGCTATAAAGTTTGCCTGTAAAAATGACTGCTCTTCCTGTGCATCTGTGCAGGCAGAGCCGTCTTGTTTTAAGCACAGTACCTATTATTCTAGATTGCAAGGTATGGCTTATGATGATGACTCGACCACGCTAAAAACGACAAGTTTGTTAGCAAATCCGCATATTTTCTTCTGCAATACCGTATAATATGCAGCATTTTGAGTTCATTTGCCCGAGGAATCATGAGCATCTTACTGTCCAACAGAGTTAAAGCGGTTAAACCATCCCCTACTTTAGCGATAACCGCCAGAGCTGCAGCCATGCGCGCTGCTGGAAAAGACATTATTGGTCTAGGCGCTGGCGAGCCAGATTTTGACACCCCAGACCACATCAAAGCCGCTGCCATTAAAGCCATTGATAATGGTTTTACCAAATACACCGCTGTAGATGGTACGGCTGGCCTGAAAAAAGCTATTATCCAAAAATTTAAACGCGATAACGGTTTTGACTATCAACCGAATCAAATTCTGGTATCTTGTGGGGGCAAACAAAGCTTCTTTAATTTGGCACAAGCCTTATTGAATGCGGGTGACGAAGTGATCATTCCTGCCCCATACTGGGTATCTTATCCTGATATGGTGTTACTGGCCGATGGCGTGCCTGTGATTATTGAAGCCGGTCAAAATCAACACTTTAAAATTACCCCGGCGCAATTGCGCAATGCCATTACCGCTAAAACCCGGTTGCTGGTGATCAACAGCCCTTCTAACCCAACGGGTGCGGCTTATTCCTTAGAGGAATTAAAAGCACTGGGCGATGTATTGCGCGATTTTCCGGATATTTTGGTGGCCACTGATGACATGTACGAACATGTTTTGTGGAACAAAGGCGAATTTGTAAACTTTTTAAACGCTAACCCGGATTTTTATGCACGGACCATCGTGCTGAATGGCGTTTCTAAAGCTTATTCCATGACAGGCTGGCGTATTGGTTATGCCGCTGGCCCTGTGGATTTGATTGAAGCTATGTGCATTATCCAATCGCAAAGTACATCTAACCCGACATCAATTTCGCAAGTAGCCGCCGAAGAAGCTTTAAACGGCGATCAAAGCTGCATTGATACCATGTTGGTTGAGTTTAAAAAACGCCACGACTTTGTGGTTGCCGAACTGAACAAGATAGAGGGCATTGAATGCATACCGACTGACGGTACTTTTTATGTGTTTCCAAATGTTGAAAAACTGATTGCCAAACTGAGCGGCATTAACGACGATTTGGAATTTGCCGAATACTTAATTGAAAAAGCCGGAGTTGCCTTGGTACCGGGTTCTGCCTTTGGCTGCCCTGGACATATTCGTATTTCTATCGCTACCAGTATGAGTAATCTGGAAAACGCGTTAATACGTATTCAACAGGCTAGTTAATATTGCTGAAAATTTTGGATATTGATTTTGCCTAAAAGGCTTGCCAAGATAAAATTCGCAGAGTATAATGTTCAAATATTGCTGGTGTAGCTCAGTCGGTAGAGCAGCTGATTTGTAATCAGCCGGTCAGGAGTTCGAATCCCCTCACTAGCTCCATATAAAAGAAGGCCTTAGGTGTGAATCTAAGGCCTTTTTTATTGCCTTTAGCTAAAGCAACCTATTTCTAAAAACGCCAACCAACGCACCACATATTTGACCAAATACTGACTTGATAAATTAGCGTTGCGTCACACCCCTCTATTTCGGAAAAACATTCATTGATGTCTTAACTCTGTATTGCCTTAACTAAGCAGTGGTTGAGTTTAAGTATTAAAACTAACCTGACCCCTATAATGATATATGGGTAACCACCGAAGCTTCAGCAACAGGCGCAACAGCACAACAGGTTGCTGACTTAATCATAACAACTGCAAATCAGTGGGCAATAGTTGGGGCAAAAATCGAAGCTGCCAGGCAGGAAGCTAAGCGCATTATTAAAGATACTAATACAACTACGACCAAACAGATTTGTGATGCTGTAGCAGCTTTTAAGGTGGTGATGGATAGCTTGTAAAAGCTTTGTCGATCGTAATTATGAGTGATTAATTTGCGATAGTTCATCAATGACATCAGGATGATTACTGATAATGTGAAGCAAACAAACTACAGCGCCGGACGGACTAAAGCGACCTTGTTCCCAGTCGCGTAAAGTAGCAACAGGAGTTTGTATTAAATCAGCAAATGCCTGTTGCGTTTTGCCTGTTTTATTTCTAGCCTGGCGAAGAAGCATTTGTTCTGGGGTATGTGTTCGTCCGGCTATGCCTTGCTGCATTTCAGCTAGGCTATCAACCAGCCCAGGCAATTCAAATCCAGCATCTGCTTCAATGGCTTTGGCTATTTTTTCAATATCCATAATGTCTATACCTTTTTAAGAATTTCGTTAGGGGAAATATTTTCTTTTTCTGATTTTTGATAAAGCGTGATTAGATAGATGACGCCTTGATCGGATATATTGAAATAAATAACACGTACACCACCGCGTTTACCATGACCTTTGGCTGACCATCTAACTTTTCTAGCGCCATTGGCACCCGGTATAACATCGCCTGCCAATGGATATTGTGCAATCCATGCAATAAAGTCTAGGCGATCATTCTCAGACCAGATTTTATCGGCTAACTTTTCAAAGGTTGGGGTTTCAATAACTGTTCTCATGGTTTTATTATACGGGATACCCGTATAATGTCAAGCAAATTTTAAAACGTAATAATCTTAAAAAAGGCGTACAAAACGCAAAACGCAGGTCAATTAAATCAATCACTTATAAACACCTGTGTACAAAATTATTTTGTGTTATGATTTTGATAAGGTTAGCTTAAGAATGTAATTTGTTATCAGCCGGTCAGGAGTTCGAATCCCCTCACTAGCTCCATATAAAAGAAGGCCTTAGGTGTGAATCTAAGGCCTTTTTTATTGCCTTTAGCTAAAGCAACCTATTTCTAAAAACGCCAACCAGCGCACCACATATTTGACCAAATACTGACTTGATAAATTAGTGTTGCGTCACACCCCTCTATTTCGGAAAAACATTCATTGATGCCTTAAATCAGTGTTGCCTTTACTGGGTGGTGGTTGACTACAAGCGTTGTAATACAGTTTACAACTATTACCCCATATGAAAACCAGCATTTTTTTAGGCTTTGACTCTAAACATTAAAACTAACCTGACCCCTATATATTGTTTATAACCTGACCCCTATATATTGTTTCGGAAAAACATTCATTGATGCCTTAAATCTGCATTACCTTTATTTGACGGTAATTTACTTCAAGCGGTGCAATACAGTTGACACCTAATGCACCCTAAAAACTAGCACTCTTTTAAGTGCCCTTTATGGCTTTGACTCTAAGTATTAAAACTAACCTGACACCTATTTGTATAGATTTTTTATATTAAAAATTGAATCCAACATTTGTAATCTGCCGATCAGGAGTTCGCCCCCCCTCACTAGCTCCATATTAAAGAAGGCCTTAGGTGTGAATCTAAGGCCTTTTTTATTGCCTTTAGCTAAAGCAACTTATTTCTAAAACGCCAACCGGCACACTAAATATTTGACCAAATACTGACTTGATAAATTAGTGTTGCGTCAAACCCATCTATTTCGGAAAAACATTCATTGATGTCTTAAATCAGTGTTGCCTTTACTGGGTGGTGGTTGACTTCAAGCGTTGTAATACAGTTTACAACTATTACCCCATATGAAAACCAGCATTTTTTTAGGCTTTGACTCTAAACATTAAAACTAACCTGACCCCTATATAGAAAGGATATCTATGCATCACACAGGATTGAGGTAATTATTGAGGGCGTTGAAATGGAACAACAGAGTGAATTTCTCGTATCTAACGATTGCCTTTTCTATTTATGTTAACTGATCGGCATATTTTAGGTTTCGCCCTAAGGGGATATTGTTCGATCTATGATATTGTGCATGTTTAATAAGCTAACAAAAATTGCAAAATGTTCCGATGAAGCGCCTTTTTCCACAATGGTCTAAATTAAGTTTTCTGCTCAGGGCACTGATAGTTTTTTGTTTATGTATGAGTTCGTTTAAAGCTCTGGCCAATATCACCTATATCAGCGAGTCTAGCGGTTATAACGGCGCATTACCAACCGATGGATCACCTGGGGCTTTGGTCATTAACAAACCTCCAGGAACAGTGGCAGGCCAAACTTTAATAGCCTCAATTGTTGCTCGTCCATACACTGTAACTTATACAGCTCCCCCTGGCTGGACGCTGATGACCAGTACCCAGCAACCCAATGGAGGTACTTCAACCGCACCAGGAGGTATAACCTTATTAACTTATTACAATATTGTCGGCATTAACGATCCAAACAGTTATACCTGGACATTCTCTAATTCACATTTATCAGGAGGAACAGCCGTAGGTGGCTTTCTGGCCTTTTCTGGCGTAGATACTACCGCCAGCCCAATTAATGTCTGGAGTGCGCAATTAAACCCAAGCTCTATGACGCAATCGACGGCTTCTATTACCACTACCGTGGCTAATAGCATGATCATTTCATCACTTACTTATCTATCGGCTTCCAGTTTTGGCACCCCAACGGGGATTAGTGGTATGGTAGGAAGACTTGATCAATCTGCCCCGTTAGCTGCCAATGCAGTCGGCACTACCATTCAAATGGCTACCGCTACTAAAGCTAATGCCGGAGCAACGGGTTCCGCCACGGCAGTTGCAACCGGGGATTCCAGCTTTGCTGATTATGGCGTTGGGCAATTAATGGCACTAACGCCTTCGCAGGTTGATACTGCGGTTACTATAACGCGAAGCGGTAACTTAATTGCGGGTAGTAGTGCCAGCTATACGCTGAATGTATCCAACTTTGGATTAAAATCTGAACCGGGGCCATTAACCATTGTTGACACCTTATCCAGCTCGTTAAGTTATGCTGCTTATTCGGGCTCTGGTTGGAGTTGCAGTGCTTCAGGAAAAACGGTGATCTGTACACGCACGGGGGCAATAGCGTCTGGTGGGTCAGCGTCCGCACTAGTCCTTTATGTCAATGTGTCGAGCAGTGCGGCGGGTACTGTTACTAATACCGCTACAGTCTCTGGCACGGGAGGCGACCAAAATACGGTCAATAATACTGCCATTGACAGCTATCAATTTCCTTCAGAAATTTATGCTTACTATGCCATGGAAGAAAGCACTTGGGGCAACATACAGGACTACAGTGGTAATGGTCGTTCTGCGTCAGCATTAGGCACGGCCACCCCTACTGCTGGAGCTATTCCTAACTCTCCTTACTCTGCAATTACGGGTAATCCGGGCACTTGTGGGGCTGGGCAAGTGCCAGCCGGTACTACTGCAATGGGTGTAAACACCGGCATTGATGTAAATAGTTTAGGCAATACCGGTACTATCGCTTTCTGGTATACCGATAATGAAAACTGGAATAATGGCAAAAATCGCATTTTATTTGATGCGTCTAACCTGGTGGGCAGCTATTCAAATCATTTTTTCCTGGCTAAAAATAATGTTGGTGCTTTGGTATTCTCTATTTCGGATACTGCCTATACCGTTTCTACTGCCACATCGCCCAGTTATAATTTTTCTGCCAATACTTGGCATTATATTGCCGTAACCTGGGATTTAAGTGTTAATCAAACTGCTATTTATCTTGATGGCAACACTCTGCCTATTGCCACTTCCACGAGCGTACTCAATGGTAGTTTAGGGGACATGGCAACGCTGTATGTGGGAGCGCAACGTATGTCCGGCATCACAGGTTCTGTTTCTGCTTATACCAGTAATACCGCGAATGGCGATATTGACGAACTGCGCTTATATCAGGGCGCTTTGTCGGCCACTGAGTTGTCTTCTCTGGAAACTCAAACACATGCGTGCGTGTCGGTAGTGGCTAATCTGCCACCACCCTATGCCTTTAATTGCATAGAAACTGGTCAGGATGCGTTAAGCGGACATCTTTATACTAAATTGATTAATACAGCGTTTGCTTTTGATGTGGTGGCGTTGAACGATGCCAATAATGATGGGGTTGCCGATAGCGTAGATAATAATTATGCTTCCAATGGCAGCAAAGCGGTCACCTTAGAGCTGGTAGATGGTACGGGTAATGCCAGTTGTGCCCAACGTACGGCTATATCGCCAGCGGTTAATCAGACGCTTATTTTTTCCCAGGTTGGACAATTAACCGCTCAAGGTAGATTACGTAGCGCCTTGATGAGTGTGACAGCTGCCTATCCTAATCTAATGTGTCGGGTTACTGATGCTAATCAGACTCCAAATGTTGTGGGTTGCTCTACGGATAGATTTTCGGTACGCCCGGTGAGTTTTACCGTGACGGGAAGTGTCAATGCCGATGCAACAGGGGTGAGTACCACTGCCACACCCACCATCAAAGCCGGTAGCCAGTTTTCGCTGACCGCCAGCACTTCGGCAACCGGTTATAACGCAGTACCACTAATAGATAACAGTAAAATAACCGCTCATACTGGTGCAACACAAGCGGGTACTCTTTCGGGTAGTTTTAGTGCAGCTACTGCAAATTCGGGTACTGCAACAGGAGCTGCATTTTCCTATTCGGAAGTTGGATATTTCAGCTTCGCCGCCGATGGCGTTTATGATAGTACCTTTACTGCTGTGGATGCTAATGTGGGTGATTGTACCAATGATTTTTCTACCTTGGCTGTGAACAATCAGTTCGGTTGCAATTTTGGAAATACGACTGCAAGTAATTTTTTCGGTCGTTTTATTCCTGACCATCTGGATGTGAGCTTAAACACACCGCAACTGACACCCGCCTGTAGCACCTTTACTTATATGGGTCAACCTGTCAAATTTGCAACAAACCCGATAGCAACAGTGTCCGCTAAAAATAGTGCCGGGTCGGTTACACAAAATTATACAGGCAGTTATTTCAAAATTAATACGAGTAACATTTCTAATGCCACTTATAACGATATCAGTCAAAGCGTTAGTGTACTAAATGGCTATAATCTCGCTATTGCTGATTTAGGCCAAACGTTGGGTGGCACCAACTTTGGATTGGGAACTCTGACGTTTTCAGATACTAGTTACAATGCTTTGGCGATCACACGTCCAAGCAACCCCATAGCACAATACAATGCCAATATTGCCCTAAGTTTTAATTTATTGGATATTGATAATGTAGCAGTAGCCAATATTAACGGTACAAGCATCAATAACTCTACATCAAAAATAAGCTTTGGGGCTAACACGTTGGGAAATGGCATCAGTTTTACGGGTGGCAATAACGCGATGTTGTGGGGACGTTTAGCTATGGGCAATGCACATGGTTCAGAATTATCGCCTTTAGTTATTCCTGTATCTGCTCAGTATTTTAATGGCATTAATTTTGTAGCTAACAGCATGGATAATTGTACTAGCCTTAGTTTAAGCAACCAGATTTACCTTAGTAATGGAACCAGCAATGGTGGCGCTTACCAATCAGCAACCACTGCAATAAGCTTGGGCACGGGCAGTACTAATGCATCTTTACTGGGAAGCACTTTGCTTTCAGGTAGCGGAGGTATTAGCTTTAGTGCTCCCGGTGCCGGAAATACGGGGGCAATCAGCGTGCAAAGTAATATTTCCAATAGTTTGCCATGGTTACTTTACCCTTGGAATCAAAGTAACTCGCAAAATGCATTATCACCCTCTGCCCTGGTAACCTTTGGTGTATATCAGGGAAATTCAAAAGTAATTTATTTTCGGGAAGTTTATTAATACGACAAGTACTAACTTTAGGGATACTCTAAAATCTGTCTAAGGGTACCGAATTTTTACCCCGTACATGCTTTGGAGGCACTATACGATGGTGATGAAATGCAAAACCAACGCCATTAACTATAGTAACCAACTATTGTCCATTTATATAATTCATTGTTATTATAAAAACCACACTTGAAATCACATTGACTCCATTAATTCTCATTGTAAAACGCCGTTATTGCAAAACAAAGAAAAGGAAACCGGTTGAATTTTAATTTAATTTAACACTAACCTTTTAAATGGACTGATCGGGAAACCGAGTATGGCGGTAAAGTGGATCAACACGATTATCAGCTTTAGTTGGCTATCAATGACATTGATCACACCAAAACGAAAGCGATGTCACCACAAACCAGTGGTACCGGCAAACTCTTCCATAAAATGATTTTGCCAGAGTTTTACCGGGTTACTTTCCGCAAAAAAATCTGCTGGTTATATATACATTTTAACTAGATACGCTTTACTTGACGGTTAAATCATATGTTCGTCATCGAACGGACACTCTACACATTTTGCTGTAGATTCAAAGCTAAGCATAAGTCTATTCTTAATCTTACCCGATTACCTATAAGCCTCGCCCCTGTCATCAAATAGAAGTAACCGACAAACTTGAAGTGATGACCATCCAGGATTTTGCAACGAGGCATTCCAGCAAAATTGGAATGGCTGACCACCCCTCTGTTGATATGTGCTGAAGCTTATGGGTAATCAGGCGATAGTAAGTGGACGTTATTTTAATAATATCATTCATAAAAATCTAATTTAGATACTTTTTAAAGAAAAATAAAAGTACATATGCTTAATCAAGCAATACAAATTTAACTATACAAAACAACTTACGAAACCATCACCGAGTATTACTATTATGAAAACTAAAACAAACACACCTAAAATATTTCATAACCCAAATCAGGCCTTTAAAATGATATGGGTTGCAGGCATCATAGGTATTGGTATCAGTACGATTATCAATCCTACATGGGCTGAAAGCTCAAACCCAGTCAATCAAAACTCTAAAATCGAAACAGAAAAAAAACTAGCTGATGGGAATGGCAATTTACCCACATTTTCCCAAGCTGATAGCAATGGGGACCACTATGTTACTAAAGATGAATTGCAAAATCACCCCTCTTTATTGCAGCTATTTGACAAAGTAGACGCTGGTCATAACGGCAAACTCGAACAGCACGAATATCAAAATCTGGAAATGGAGACCAAACGGGAAGGGGAAGTTAAGTAGCAAGTTTAGTACGAAATCTGCAAATAAAGGCATAGCGCCCTACCCTTTAGGCGCTTGTATTTATTTAAATACTTCCTGATTCCCCATACGTTTCAACCCATGTAAACGTCTAGGCAGTACCAATCGTTTTATTTGAAACACGTTCTTAGAGGAGTTTTAACATGCGTAATTTAGTTACTGGATTAATTTTAATCATGACTTTGCCTATGGTTTGTAAGGCCGAAGAAGCACCAAAGCCAAGCGAAGCCTTCACCACCTGTTTACGTGCTACTGAGCGCTTCGAGCAGCAGGAAGCCGCCAATGGGACTAGCAAAACGTCTGCGGCACCGCTGTCTGCTTCGTGCAAGACAGAGTTGAAACCAGCATCGTATTGGCTTTGCATGGACAAGGAATCCATTGCGAAAGTCGATTTTAATGTCGCCCATAGCCATTGTGCGAAATAAACTGAACCAATAAATTATTTTATTTGTTTTCTCGATTGAGATTCTATCAGTAACCTGCGAGAAAAACATATAGTCGCTAAGCGAGCGACAGATAATAAGCGCTTAGCAATCAATCAGTCTGTATTTTTTACGTCGGATCGGCTAGTCCGTTCATGGTTCGACTAGGCTCACCACGAACGGACTAGCCGATGGTGTGCATATTGAGTTTTGTCAGCGGCTTAAGTGATCTGTATCGAAAATTTTACAACAGATTTGTAATTGTTTGCAGAATGCAATCAGCAAACATGCAGGAGTCGATATATGAATTGTTTAATGACTTTTTTCATCAAAAAATTCCTATTATGTTCGATGACGAACAGAGTCTGTTTAATTCTGAATGTATTGTAAAAGATGAGCGATGAAACACATCAGTCTCATTCATAATTAAATTAACTATCAGGAGAAATAACATGAATAAAGACCAATTAAAAGGCCGGGTAGAAGAATCTAAAGGTAAAGTCAAAGAGGTTGTCGGTAAGTTATTCGGTGATAACGAAATGAAAGCAGAAGGTAATGTCCAAATAAATACGGGTAAACTTCAGGCTGTATTTGGTGATATTAAGCATACTATTAAAAATAATCTTGACGATTAATCAGTCGAATTTTGCGACGCGGTTCAGGCTAAACAGAATAGGCTAACCTGTTGCAATAAAATTATTCGATTAACAAAATTAGGTTAGAACCTAAAATGACTATAAAACTAATGGGTTAATATATTTAACACCTTGAAGTTTTATTAAATAAACTAATTATTGTTGAATTTATCTATCATTCAGCAGTCTTTTATGGAGCAGCACAAATGATTCAAACTATTGCAATCATCTTAATTATTCTCTGGGCTCTCGGTTTGGTTTCCGCGTACAGCCTGGGTGGATTCATTCATGTATTATTAGTCATCGCTCTTATTATGCTTTTGGTAGGATTTATTCAGGGTAGACGAATATCATAGCAAGCTCTGCGTTAGTTTGCACCAGCCAAAAATTCGTAACTATATGGATTAGATTTATATTACCAAGATAATCAACAGAGATACTTTTGAATAAGACGAGAACTCGCGCATAGCGGCTTAATCGTAATAATTCATGTCTCCTTCATTTATACAGAGCGCTCTGAGTATCGACGGTATTAACCGAGGCGACTTCAGTTAATCAAATATTACACTATTGGAGTTTTATTATGCATAACATTGAATTACTTAACAAATTTCTGAAAGATGAATTATCAGCAACAGAAACGTATCAACAGGCTTTGGATAAACTAAAGGAAAATGCCGATCTTGGCAATTCTGAATATTTATCCCCTATTTTTTATGAACATAAAGAGGCAGTCTCCAGTATACAAGCGCTAATAAATCAATTGGGAGGAACACCTTCCGAAGACTCCGGCGTATGGGGTAGTTGGGCACAAATAGTGGTAGACGGCGCCAAATTACTGGGTAATAGTGCGACACTAAAAGTCTTGCAAGAAGGTGAAAAAAATGGGGCCGATGATTATGAAAAAGCGCTTTTGGATACAGAGTTATCTGTTGATATTCGCACTTTGATTGAAAGCAAATTATTGGTTTCCAATCAAGCCAATATACGTACTTTAGATCAACTTTTAGACACGGCGAAAGCGGCATAAGCCTTAAAACCGTATAGTATGTCAATTTGTTAGAAACCCTAAGGCATACTGTTAGGGTTTCTATCCATTTCTACAGCTATAATTCAACTTTTTCAAGAGGTGCCCATTTATCATCGGCACCAACATTGTTCGCATTTTTCATGGTTGAGTGCTATTTAGCCATTGACACCCGAGGTAGACGCATTAACACGCTTAACGTATTTCTTATCTGCTAAATCGCTGTCTTTTACTCAGACTTTATTTGCGCAACTACCATTATCTTCAAGTGTGTAACTTGCCATATGCCGACAACTTGCCGCACAGTCACGGCATGCCTTGACACATTCATCCATACCACCAATTTTTTCGCAACTCAGCGCACAGGCTTCACAGATTTCAGCACAAACTTCGCAAATACGCTGATGAAATACAGAGTTACCCAGTTGGGAGTTAGCCGAGGCTTGGCAAATTTCGGCACAGCTCATCATTAGACGGAAATGTTCTGCCTCTACATGCTTACCGCCAGTATTTAGGCAGTGACCCAAAGCAGTTTGTAAACAAACCTGATGGCAATGGCTACAAGCTTCTATACAAGATTGCATACAATGTTTATTGTGATCCAAATGGTTCATGAAATTCCCCAGTATATTAATTAAGTTTGATAAAAAATTGATAAATTTACTGAGCAACAATCAAGATTTAAATTAATACTCAAGTATGGAACGTAACGCTATAAGCATTCTAGTTATAAATTCCGTGCCAATCGGTACGGTATCCTACATAGGTAAGGATGCCGAGCGTAGCTCACACATTTCTCCAGTGGAGGTGTCGGTTTTTAGCATCTTAGATGTTTGGGAATTTAGATTGGATGCAGTAACACGCCAGATAATATTGCCTACATCATCGGCAACCAGTAATGCGATTTGCCGATCAAGCATAGCAACGCCCACAGGTCTGCCGAAAGCTTCATCATCGGTACTTACAAAACCAGTCAGTACCTCAAGCGGATCGCCTATGGGTTTACCGTTACTAAATGGAATGAATATGACCCGATAACCGCTGCGTGGCTTGCGGTTCCACGACCCATGTTGACCGATGAAAACGCCATTTAGATAAGGTGTAGGCCAAGCACTGTTGTTGGAATAAGCGAGTCCGAGTGAGGCTGTGTGTGGTCCGAGTGCATAATCAGGCATAATGGCTTTGGCGACCAAATCGGGACGCTGTGCTTGGATACGCTCATCCACCTGTTGGCCAAAATAACTGTATGGCCAACCATAAAAGCCACCGTCAACGACCGTAGTCAGATAATCCGGCACCAGATCGCTACCCAGTTCATCGCGTTCGTTAACTACTGTCCAAAGCGTTACGCCATCCGCCCCCCAAGCTAAACCATTTGGATTGCGTAAACCCGTGGCATAAACACGGTGAGTTTTTTGTTTTAGATCAAATTCCCAAATAGACGCTCGCCCGTCCTCTTGCGAAATACCGTTCTCGGCGACATTACTATTCGACCCTACCGTTACATACAGGCGCGAACCCTCCTTGTTGCTAAGCAAATTTTTTGTCCAGTGATGATTAATAAGGCCAGCGGGTAAATCCAGCACCTTAATTCCGGTTGCATCAATATGGGGTTGGCCTGGTATATAGGGATATTTGATAATTGCATCCGTGTTAGCCACGTAGAAGTCATTACCCACCAGCGCCATACCAAACGGTGAGTTAAGCCCTTCGATAAACACTGACCGCGTTTCAGCGACTCCGTCGCTATCAATATCGCGAAGTAGTGTAATGCGATTAGCGCTAGCAACACCCGCACCTGCTTTTTTCATCACCCACTTCATGATCCAACCCTTAATGCCGGTTCCATCCTCCGGTTTCGGTGGAGCATTGGTTTCGGCCACTAATACATCGCCGTTGGGTAGCACATAAAGCCAACGCGGATGATCAAGTTCACCCGCAAATTTGTTTACTGTCAGTCCTGCTGCTGCCAAGGGTTTTCCATCAACAGGCCAACCCTTGGCGGTGGCAATATTAATAGTTGAAATTAATGTTGGGTTAGGTGGAGGCAATTGCGGGTGTGGGCCAACGCCGGAAGAAACCGGTAATTGTGCAACGTCACCACAGGCCGTTATTGCTATCCCGACCAAGGCGACTAACAATGAGTTTGTTGGATACATGATCATAAATCTCGATTAAGGTGGAAGACGGTCAACTTGGCGAGACCCTCATCGAACGTCTGAGCTAGAGCTACCGAGCCAAAAGCAGTAAAAAATAATTTATCCGCTATATCAGTCTCAGTCTGTACGGAATCGTACATTGCATAGTTGGACAACCCAGCAGTTGACCATATTAATTACCCCATTAAATACCTATGAATGTCTTTTAAATATATCTAGAGGCGTAAACTAAGTCTGTACGTCATCACCTATATATGTGTGATGACGTACAGACTTAGTTTAGTGCATCCAGTATCTTAAATAAGCGCTTAGCAATAATTCAGTCTGTGTTTTTTACGTCGGATCGGTTAGTCCGTTCATGGTTCGACTTGGCTCACCAAGAACGGACTAGTCGATGTAGTGCATACTGAGTTTTTGTAAGTAGCTTATAGCCGACATGGATGCTAGGGATTATCTTGAATCTTGAGGAGGGCTACTATGCCAACACGCTTATCGTTAGCTATGTTTACCTTAACGCTATGAAGGCAAAATCAAAATGGGAAGCGCTTTGATTTTTGTCCGTACAACTGACAATGATGAACGGACTAAAGCGAAAGACATTTTCATGCATGCTAAAGCAGAGGATATTCACTCAACAGAGGCATCTACCCTAGCGGCTTAAACATCTTTGATTCAATACGAAGCACGAAAATTACGCAATTATAGGCTTTGATCACCATGCCACTCTAGAACTACTGATTGCAGGACTTCGATTTTCTGTCAGTAGACTACCCCATCAATTACAAAACACCACCAGGTAAAAAAATGAATACCTCTACAAACGAAACTTCCATTGATAATGAATCGGTTCTATTGGACATTAAGAGCTTGCGCAAGCATGCCCGCCATAATATCGAGAACGGTGCTGTTACAAAAGGCTACTCAGCAGACCGAAAAGAAGTCATCAGGCTTTTAAATGAAGCACTTGCCACTGAATTAATCTGTGTTCTACGTTACAAACGTCATTACTTTATGGCAAAGGGAATACATTCCGAACCGGTAAAAAACGAGTTTCTGGCACACGCCAATGAAGAAATGCTCCATGCAGATCGTTTGGCAAAACGCATTGTCCAATTGGGCGGTGAACCCAATTTTTCTCCAGACGGATTGAGCGAGCGTAGCCACGCTGAATACATCGAGGGTGATACGCTTAAAGCGATGATCAAGGAAGATCTTATTGCCGAAAGGATAGCTATCGAAAGTTACCAGAAAATAATAGCCTATATGGCTGAGCATGATTCTACGACACAGATTATGCTCAAGGATATACTGGCCAGTGAGGAAGAACATGCGGACGATCTTGCCTCGCTTTTAGAAGGCATATAAACCTAAAGCGCATGGGGGGACGAAACTGTGCGCTTTTCGGTTACAAGCTTGCTGGTTTTATTTTAGGCGGTTTTCTATAAACTTAATGAAAAACATTAGGTTACGTCGGCTTATGAGCGATAAAGGCAGTGTATTGCTTGGTATATCCTTAATACGGTAGTATTCATCTTCTCTCTAACCAGATATACCTGACACCGGCAACACTGATCTCGATTTGATGTTCTGTTTGCCGTTGAGCGGATTACTAAACTTGACCTAAGTTCGGTGTTTGTAGTGAAAAGTTGATCACGCGATTTTCAATTTCCATTAGGTTACCTGATTACTCACAAGCTTCAGCTAAACAGTCATACCAACAGGAATCGGGCATACGTAAGCTTCGAAGCTGGGTTTCGCTATCGCACTTTTCAAGTCATTTTTATTCAACCCAGCCTACACCCTGGATCCTGGTAGGTTCATGCCGGAATTACAGTTTCGATGGCTAATAATTGAAGTTGCTAAAGATTATAGGTAATCAGGTTAGGTTATGCTGATATAGGAAACTTTATTATTTTGATTAAACCCGCTAATAACATCGTGCTTGTTTCTATAGCAATTGAATTTGTCGATTTGTACCATTGCCGCGCCTTATAAGTACGCCTGATAGCTGTTGGTGCCAAGATTGATGTCTAGATTAGCGTCAAAATGACCTGAACCTTACTCCATGTTATGCTACCTGAACATGATAGGGTCATTTTCCCAACCGTTTTTTACCTTAAGAGGAATCCACAATGAGAGAAAGAATCGTGATGCGTACCGGAGAAGCTTTGGTTGCTGGTGGGCCTCCTGGTACCGCCGCAGAACCTGAGGTGATTATTGGCGAACTGGATGGGCCTGTGGGTACGGCAATTGCTTCGCTGACCGGCGGTCAAGTCAAAGGCCACACTCGGGTTTTTGCCATATTAAATACCGATATACAGGTTAGGCCGGTGACGTTAATGGTGAGTAAGGTTACCGTTAATAGTACCCGCTACACCAATATTCTGATGGGTACTGTGCAAGCCGCCATTGCCAATGGGGTTTTGGATGCCGTTCGGGCGGGTGACATTCCAAAAGAAAAGGCCAACGATTTGGGCATTATTGTCTCGGTTTGGCTTAATCCAAGCGTGACCACAGACGATAACCTGGACCATAAAATCCTTTTTGATATTCACCGTAAAGCCATGGCAACAGCCATCCACAAAGCAATGAATAACCAGCCTGATATCGATTGGTTATTGGAAAATCAAGAGACAATTACTCACAAGTATTTCCAAATGGGCTTGGACGGTAAAATCTAAAGTGTTGGGATACGCTGAAATGATGCGGATGGAATGGTCACACTTGTTATTCTTAAAGCGATGGTGTCAAACAGGATTGATTCAGCATTAATTATAATATTGATGGCATTGAACTGTATTGATGCGCCGCCCGTTGGTTAGCACATCGTACAGTCCTTTTGCTATCCGCTTCTTTCAGGCTGGCCTCGCGACTTGCCCTTTGCAGATTTGCTACGGTTGTCGTTACTATCTGCGGTTATCTCCTTTCAGATAACATGTTTTAGCTCATGATGGACACACCTTAATGCGCTACCGCCTACGACAAACTGATGGCAAGCGGTGATATGCGGTTGGCAGCTATTGCACCGACACAATACGACTTATGGCCTTGCTATAATTTATTGTCCACCCTTTCATATCCAGGACAGAACTTCTGGCAGTTTGCGTGAGACGAGGGGCGTTTCAGTAGCGGGAAAACCTACAATAATGGGGGCAATGGCAGTCATTTCTGCAGTAATTCCCAGTTCTTTTTTCCATGCGGGGGTGTTTAAGGCGGTTACGGCTAAGCCGATTACGCAACTGCCAAGCCCGCTGGCGCAGGCAGACAGCATCAGGTTTTGTGCGGCCAGCCAACAGTCTGCGGCAGCAAACTCACCCATCGGTTTTTCACAAATGACGATCAAGGTGGTGGCATTGTAAAAGACATTAAATGCCGGTGCTATGAATTGATCCGCGCCCTGTGTTAGCTCGTGTGGATGTATGGGATCGCCGCCACTAGACAGAAGTTGTTTCACGTCATCCGACAAGCGGTTCAACAGACTCTTGTTTTGAATAACGACAAACACCCATGGCTCTTCATGCATAGCGGTGGGGGCATGCACAGCTGCATTAAGCAGTTGATGGATTGATGCCTCATCGACTTTTTTGCTGGTGTAATCACGGACTGAGTGGCGTGAATTAATGATCTCTGTGATATTCATTTGCTATACCTTAAAGTTTAAAATTTGCAGCGCAAGTTGTCACATATGTTTGAATATTATGTTGACTCAGCATAACGTTGTAAAAGCGGTTAGTCTGTGCGTTAAATAACTTTGTGGTATTGGGGATGGTAAGCGAGAGGAGTAGGTCAATTTGTGCATCGGGCGATAGATGTGCCTGACGGCGGCATCCCTATTTGTCGATTTTTTTTGCTTAAACTTACGATTTAAGGCATTGTCCTTAGGTTTGATTTAAAAAATTTTGGGCGAAAAAAAAACCACCCGAAGGTGGTTTTTTTATGGAACTGTGGGTTTACTCTTAAACAGCTTTGTTGGCATTGCTGTTTCTGCTTAATCCTAAAAAGCCCACTATGCCGGTTAAGAACATCCAAGTGGAGCTAGACAGAGGAACAGCATTCACTGTCCCTGGGCTAGTTAGTGGATAGGTGGGTTCTAAAAACAAAGTGCCACCCACTGTGCTATTGCTATTTTCTGAATGACCAGTGAAAACCAATTCATAGCTATCAGTACTATTAAGTAAGATGCCGCCAAGACTGGCTGAGTAGCTAGTTTGTGTGTAGGTATCAGAAGCGTTTATAGGGCTAACTTTAGTAACAGTGTTACTGGTGAGATGGGCTGCGGTGCTTTTATTTGAGGTAATATCCAATAAGTAGACATTAGTCAAGGAAGCGCCATTGGTTAAAAATGATAAACCACCCGTACCCAGTGTATCAACCGAATTGCCGGTAAATGAAAAAAGCGCGTCACTAGCAACATTAAAAGAATAATAGTCTGTAAAGTTACCAGCTGTGAGATTGAAAATGTTAAAGCTATCTCCTTCTGTAGGAGATGGAACACTCAAAATACTTGCATTTGCCTGAGGTAAGTATATAGCAGCAGATAACGCTAATATAACACCCAAATATCCGTTTTTTTGCTTAACGTTCATACCGATTCCAAAAAAAAAAAATGTAACCACGATCATATTAATGATCATACACATACGTTCAGAATAAATTGCGAATTGCTAGCGGTCTATTGTACTAATGTACAATTTATCTTTTTTGATTAGACCTTAGGCAGCTCAACTCAATATTTACGACCAAATTTTCATTGGCGCAGACTTATTACAGTCATAAGTCTATTAAATTCTACGTGATATGACGAAGATATGTCAAATTGACTTTGTGTCGAAGCAAGCATTTTATTTGCAAACACGCTGCAAAATAATGTAGCAGTGTGCCGAATTTGTGCTATGCAAGGGATGGGTTTAGACGGTACTTTGTTATAAATAAACTTATTTATTAAACACATACATATAACTACGCACAAGCCATAACCCAACCTATCAGTTTTGTAAACGTTTACAGACTCGATTGTTGGGTTACGCTGTGTTGAATGAATTCCGCCTATATAACTGGCAATATATTGGTAATAAATAGTATACGGGGGTTAACTTAGCTTAGCTTAAGCGCAACTTTTCGCCTAACTATTTAGCCATCGGCATGATATTTCTCTAACCAATACGCATAAGGAGCTGGCAATAGCCAAGCAGGACGTTCTACATTCAGTTTTAAAGCTGCCTGATAGGGCCAATGCGGATTTGCAAGATGGGCGCGGCCCACCATAACTAGATCAAGCTCAGCATTTTCAATGGTTTTCTGAGCCACTTCTGGGGCATCAATTCCCCAGGCGGCGGCAACGGGCAAGCCAGCCTCACGACGAATGCGTCCGGCAATGGGGGCAAGAAACGCTGGCGCCCATGGAATAACAGCGGTGGGTGTCGAAAACCCAATGCTGACGCTTAACAGATCCAACCCGGTTTGTTTAAATGCTTTTACCAGTTGAATTGATTCTGCTAGCGTTTGCTCGTCGTTTCCATCGTATTCTATAACACCGAAACGTGCCGTCAACGGCAAATGCTCTGGCCAAACCTGACGTACTTCTGCAAGGGTTTCCAGCAGAAATCGACTGCGGTTTTCAAAGCTGCCACCATAGGCATCATCGCGCTGATTGGCGTAAGTCGAAAAAAAACTCTGGCCTAGGTAACCGTGCGCAAAGTGTAGTTCCAGCCATTCAAAACCTGCATCAACAGCCCTTTTGGCGGCTAACACAAAATCCTTTTGCACACGTTTAATGTCATCCAAGCTCATGGCCTTGGGACATTTCGGCAGATTTGCACCAAAAGGAATGGCTGAGGGCGACAAGGTTTCCCAGCCGCGTGTGTCGCCGTCTGGAATGTGATCATCCCCTTCCCAAGGCCGGTTGGCGCTGGCCTTGCGTCCGGCGTGGGCAATCTGAATACCCGGAACAGCGCCAGCTGCCTTTATATCGGCGACCACGACGGCAAATGCCTCGGCTTGCTGATCGTTCCAGATACCTGTACATCCGGGCGTAATACGGCCCTCAGGAGAAACGGCGGTTGCTTCAACAATGACCAGCCCTGCTCCGCCTCTGGCTAATCCGGCATAGTGAGCATAATGCCAATCGTTGATCAGGCCATCGACAGCGGAATACTGACACATTGGAGGAACCGCGATGCGGTTGCGCAATTTAATATCTTTGATGACAAGGGGTTGGAATAACGCTGACATTATTTCGCCTTAAAATTTAATGGAGATTAGTGCTGATGCTTTGAAAAGCAGCAGCATTTCTAAATATTAAATCATGCAGTGTAGTAGGTAGTTATCTATTGCGCAAAAAAAGAACCGATCCGCAATGTTAGTGCAACAGAATATAAAACGAAATTTTATCAATCATAATTGACACTAGCATGACAGTTCTTTATTTGATTACCCACAAGCCTCAGTTGGTAGGATGGGTAGAGAGCCATTCAACTCATACAGATTTATGCTGCAAGCTAATACTGAGCAATGACCATCCAGTAAAAATCAGGTTAATGCCTAACAATAAACCCGGCACCCATAATGCTGTTCCCGGCCAACCGGCCCATACAATAATCAGCATCAACAACGAGGCTATACCGCTAAAAATCAACCAACCCCAACTCGCCAGCGGCCGAAACATTAACGCCAAATAAATTTTTGCCATGCCATCCATAGCAAAATACAAGCCTAGCAAAACAGCTAAGGTCATACGTCCATCCAGGGGATCGGTCACGAAAAAATAACCGATGATAATTTGTATAATAGCGGAAAAAATCCATAAGCGCGCGCCCGGCAAATGACTGGTAGTAAAGACTCTAACCATTTGCAGTATGCCGCTGATTATCAACAGCCAACCTAAAAACAGGATGATGCCTAAGGTAAACACATTAGGCACAATAATCGCAGCGCTTCCCATGATGATTAAAAACACCCCTTCCACAAACAACCATTTCCAATGTTGTTGCAGATAACCGCGTATTTTTAGTTGAATCTGGTTTATTTCGCTACTTACATTAAATTCTGCATTAATATTCATAAGTCTTCTTAATATCGTAATTTGAAATAACCAGCACCTTTATTGGGCTACCCAAAATGGCACTGCAACCGATAACAGTACACTTAACTGCCAGCGCACTCTCTTAGGTTTAACAACATAGGTGAATGGCTAACAGATGTCCGTGCTTTAACGAACATAGGGTGCTGCGCTACAGCCTGTTACGCGCCTAATTGGTAGAAATAAGCCTTGGGCGGTTAAATCCGCTATTTCTAGGATAATGCCAAATTGCTCACAGTTATAGGCTCATATACCCCCTAGACTACCCACACCACGACATAGCCATACAGTAAACAACCAAGGTAATAACATGCCGAAACAACATTTATTATATTTTGCACTCGCAGGGCTAACGATGGGATCGGCTGCCACCGCTGGCAGTATCAGCCAAGCAGATGTCACTCGCTATCTGGAACAGTCCACCTGGGGGCCAACCTCGGATGCGGTTACGGCCTGCCAAAAACTGGGCAGCATCGACAAGTGCCTGGCGGCAGAATTTAAAATCCCAGCCACCCTTTACAGAGTGCCAGCGGAAATGCCGCCAAGTTCTGGCCTGGGTTGCCCAAAAGGTAGCCCGGCCACCTGTCCTCGCGACCACTATTCTCAGTATCCCAATCAGGTGGAGTTTTTTAAACACGCTTTAACCGGCCACGACCAATTGCGGCAAAGGGTTGCTTATGCGCTTCATCAAATATTAGTGGTATCTGGGGTTAAAATTCCTCAGCCCGGCTATTACGCACCCTATCTGAACGTACTGTTGGACGACGCCTTTGGCAATTTCCGTCAGTTATTGGAGAATATAACCCTTAATCCAGCCATGGGTCACTATCTGGACATGGTGAACAACGACAAGCCATCCGCTAATGGCAAAACCAGCCCCAACGAAAATTATGCCCGCGAGGTGCTACAACTGTTTTCTATTGGTCTAAACTGGCTGAATGACGACGGTTCCATCCTATTGGATAAACAAAACCAGCCTATCCCCACTTATGATCAGGATAGCATTGAGGGCTTTGCGCATGTATTCACTGGCTGGACTTTTGCTAACCGCAATTCAAGCAGTGCCAGCCATTTCCCCAACCCGGTTAATTACGCCGACCCAATGGCACTGTATCGCGATAGCAAGGGGCAGGATATCCACCATGACAAATCCGTCAAAACCTTACTTAGCCTAACGCCGGGGGGTATGGTAACCACCCTGCCCGCCAATCAGGATGCTGAATTAGACCTGAAGGATGCGTTGGACAACATCTTCAATCACCCCAATGTTGGCCCCTATATTGGTAAGCAATTAATACAGCATCTGGTGACAAGCAATCCTAGTCCTGATTATGTTTCCCGTGTCACTCAGGCTTTCAATACAGGAAAAAGCCATGGCTTTGGGTCGGGTAAGCGCGGCGATATGCAGGCAGTTATCGCCGCTATTTTACTAGACCCATCGGCGAGAGGATCGGCACCCGCTAGCGCTAATTTTGGTCACCTGCGGGAACCCGTACAATTCGTGGTTAACACCTTGAAGACTTTAAACGCGCATAGTGATGGCTTTCTCAATCCGTATACCCATATTATGGGGCAAGACCTGTTTTACCCGGCAACCGTGTTCAACTACTATCCGCATCAATACCAGGCTCCCGGTACAGTGCTACAAGGACCGGAATTTGGCATTGATTCCTCGACCAACGCCTTGGCGCATGAAAATTTTGTTAATGAACTGGTGTTCGGCAAAATACAACCCGACAAAACCAGCAGCGGCAGTGGCTTTGACCTGACGCCTTTGAGCAAGCTGGCCGTCAATCCCACCGAGTTGGTTGCCCAGCTTAATCGACAATTTATGCATGGAGCAATGTCAGCCTATATGCAATCCGAACTTTTGACCGCCATTAACCATGTGCCTGCCAAAGAGACCAAACTACGCGCGCAAACTGCGTTGTATCTGGTGCTAGCGTCTGGACAATATCAAATACAGAGGTAACCAGGATGAACCACTCCCGTCGAAATTTTTTGAAAACCAGTGGTTGCGCCTTAAGTGCTGGCCTTTTGCTGCCCAGCTTCAGTACCTGGGGATCGACAATTGCCTCTGGCGTTTCTGGCACATCCAGTTATCAGGCCATGGTGTGCATTTTTTTATATGGCGGTAACGATGGCAATAATATGGTTATTCCTTATGACAGATACGCCGATTATAATCGCATCAGGGGTACGTCCGCGCAATTGAACATTCCGCAAAGCAGTCTGCTAAAAATTCAGGCCGCCAGCCAGGGTAACCAGACTTTTGGTTTGCACCCCAATATGCCGGAACTGCAAAATCTCTATCATGCCGGTAATTTGGCAGTACTTTGCAACACGGGTCCGCTGATAGAGCCCATCACGCGCACTCAATATTTGGACAAAATTGGCCTACCCGATCAGCTTTACTCGCACGCAGACCAGCAAAGGGAATGGCAATCCGCCACCACTTATTCCGACGATCCGTTGGCTGCCACAGGCTGGGGTGGGCGTAGCGCCGATGATTTGGCCGACACTGCCCTCAGTAGCGGCTTGCCGATCATGCTTACTTTCGCTGGAAACGACACTTTCACGCAAGGGGTGAAAACCCATCCATTCGCACCGGGCAACCACTTGGCGGGTTTTCCAAATCCAATGTCGGGCAGTTCCCGCTATCAGGCCTTGCACAACATTCTTAACGAAAGCGGCACACCTACCCTAACCGCTGCTGCCAACAAACTGTTAAGCACTGCGATTAACTATAGCCTTATTTACAATAACGCGATGACGCCGGAACCCACATTGAAAACAGTGTTCCCAAAAACGGATCTTGGCAACCAACTGCTGTCGGTGGCAAAAACCATTGCCGAGCGTAAAACTCTGGCTGGACAGAAGCAAATATTTTTCGTCTCTCTGGGTGGTTTCGACACCCACACGGGCCAATTAGCCACTCAAGCCCGTTTATTGCAGGAAGTCAGCCAGGCTATGCATGCCTTTTATCAGGCAACCGTGGAATTAAGCGTAGCCAACGAAGTGGTTGCTTTTACCATGTCCGACTTTGCACGTACCTTACAACCCAACACAGACGGTGGCAGTGACCACGCCTGGGGGAACCATCACCTGATAATGGGCGGCTCAGTTAAGGGTGGTGATTTCTACGGAAAATTCCCCACCTTAAAACTCGGCGGCACAGACGATACCAGCAGCGAAGGACGCTGGATACCGTCTACGTCGGTGGATCAGTACGCCGCGACGCTGACGGCTTGGTTTGGTCTTAACAACGCGCAACTGCTGGCTAACTTTCCTAACCTACGTAATTTCTCCATACAAAACCTGGATTTTATGCATCCGGTTTAGACTGGTCGTATAGAGCGCGGCGGGCGATTATTTCCCGCCGTCTCCTGGTTTTCTAAAAATTGATTGGTATAACTACTAATTGTTAAACACGTGTTTAGCCTATAACCTACTAGTTTATGAGGTAAATCTAATAAGGTTGCATCCTTTTTGGGTTTTTATATTACAACTGGATTAACAACATGTTATATGCTTTGGCTTTGGCTTTGGCTTTGGCTTTGGCTTTGGCTTTGGCTTTGGCTTTACTGTACCAGCAGTCTGACAGTGATCGCCTAATTGACCAACATAATATGCGGCAAGGTATTAATCTCGCCCTACAACGATCTGCATGACATACAGACCAGCACAAGAGGTTAATATCATGTCAACAGCATCGACACCACTTACCCAGGAAGAATTGATCCAAATCGCTCTGGCAGCAGTTCCCGAGGTGTTTGTGTCATCTATGCGTAGCTATCTTGTTGAACGGCTGGATGGCGGCAACGCTTACTACTTGGTCAAACTGAGTGATAACCAGACTCTAATGGCTATGGTAAGAATTGAGGAAGGCACGGGGCGTGTACTTGGACACCTTAGATTGGCTGGAAGTCATACTGTATTTTCAGTAAATGAGCTGGCTGCAATTAAACTGGCAGGTATAGGTACAAATGCTAAAGCGGATTTAGTCTGGTTCCCCAGCAAGGTCTCAATGTCACCTTTTTTGCCCATTTGGCGAGTGAGGAATGCAGAGCAAACTGTCTATGTCGATCAGGCTGGAACAAGATGGTCAACGTTGCCTGCCATCAACACAAACAACCTAGTCTAGTTGCAAAACACTTTTAGTTCTTCGGGTAGTATTGTGATAGGCCTGCACATGACGACCATGGCTTTGTCTTGCTAACCATAACAAGTATTAAAACTAACCTGACCCCTATATATGTTAGATTGGCTGGAAGTCATACTGTATTTTCAGTAAATGAGCTGGCTGCAATTAAACTAGCAGGTATAGGTACAAATGCTAAAGCGGATTTAGTCTGGTTCCCCAGCAAGGTCTCAATGTCACCTTTTTTGCCCATTTGGCGAGTGAGGAATGCAGAGCAAACTGTCTATGTCGATCAGGCTGGAACAAGATGGTCAACGTTGCCTGCCATCAACACAAACAACCTAGTCTAGTTGCAAAACACTTTTAGTTCTTCGGGTAGTATTGTGATAGGCCTGCACATGACGACCATGGCTTTGTCTTGCTAACCATAACAAGTATTAAAACTAACCTGACCCCTATATATGTTAGACCCCTATATATGTTAGATTGGCTGGAAGTCATACTGTATTTTCAGTAAATGAGCTGGCTGCAATTAAACTAGCAGGTATAGGTACAAATGCTAAAGCGGATTTAGTCTGGTTCCCCAGCAAGGTCTCAATGTCACCTTTTTTGCCCATTTGGCGAGTGAGGAATGCAGAGCAAACTGTCTATGTCGATCAGGCTGGAACAAGATGGTCAACGTTGCCTGCCATCAACACAAACAACCTAGTCTAGTTGCAAAACACTTTTAGTTCTTCGGGTAGTATTGTGATAGGCCTGCACATGACGACCATGGCTTTGTCTTGCTAACCATAACAAGTATTAAAACTAACCTGACCCCTATATATGTTAGATTGGCTGGAAGTCATACTGTATTTTCAGTAAATGAGCTGGCTGCAATTAAACTAGCAGGTATAGGTACAAATGCTAAAGCGGATTTAGTCTGGTTCCCCAGCAAGGTCTCAATGTCACCTTTTTTGCCCATTTGGCGAGTGAGGAATGCAGAGCAAACTGTCTATGTCGATCAGGCTGGAACAAGATGGTCAACGTTGCCTGCCATCAACACAAACAACCTAGTCTAGTTGCAAAACACTTTTAGTTCTTCGGGTAGTATTGTGATAGGCCTGCACATGACAACCATGGCTTTATCTTGCTAACCATAACAAGTATTAAAACTAACCTGACCCCTATATATTTTTTGTTGAACGGCTGGATGGCGGCAACGCTTACTACTTGGTCAAACTGAGTGATAACCAGACTCTAATGGCTATGGTAAGAATTGAGGAAGGCACGGGGCGTGTACTTGGACACCTTAGATTGGCTGGAAGTCATACTGTATTTTCAGTAAATGAGCTGGCTGCAATTAAACTGGCAGGTATAGGTACAAATGCTAAAGCGGATTTAGTCTGGTTCCCCAGCAAGGTATCAATGTCACCCTTTTTGCCCATTTGGCGAGTGAGGAATGCAGAGCAAACTGTCTATGTCGATCAGGCTGGAACAAGATGGTCAACGTTGCCTGCCATCAACACAAACAACCTAGTCTAGTTGCAAAACACTTTTAGTTCTTCGGGTAGTATTGTAATAGGCCTGCACATGACGACCATAGCTTTGTCTTGCTAACCATAACAAGTATTAAAACTAACCTGACCCCTATATACAGTAATTTTATTCATGATATATCCACATCACAATTTTAATAATCTACCGGCAACCCAGTCCCGGTTGTTTTGGAATTCGACATACATAGGAAAAGAATCAGCTAACTCGACCAGATGTCGCTCTGCTGTTTGGTAAAAGCTTTTGGCTAGCTGATTATCACCTGCTATTTCATAAAAGCTACCCAATTTTATGTAGGAAATCGCCAACCCGTTTTTAAAGGACACGTTGTTGGGGTAGGCCTCATACAGCTCTTTTGTTAATTGAAGATCATTTTCAAAAAAGCCCAAGGCCCGCTCCAAATTGCCCAGCGCGGTGTGCGTCTCACCCAGTTTTTCGTAGGAAATCGCCAACCCGTTTTTAAAGGACACGTTGTTGGGGTAGGCCTCATACAGCTCCTTGAATAAGTCAGTTTCCTCTTCAAAAAAGCCCAAGGCCCGCTCCAAATTGCCCAGCGCGGTGTGCGTCTCACCCAGTTTTTCGTAGGAAATCGCCAACCCGTTTTTAAAGGACACGTTGTTGGGGTAGGCCTCATACAGCTCCTTGAATAAGTCAGTTTCCTCTTCAAAAAAGCCCAAGGCCCGCTCCAAATTGCCCAGCGCGGTGTGCGTCTCACCCAGTTTTTCGTAGGAAATCGCCAACCCGTTTTTAAAGGACACGTTGTTGGGGTAGGCCTCATACAGCTCCTTGAATAAGTCAGTTTCCTCTTCAAAAAAGCCCAAGGCCCGCTCCAAATTGCCCAGCGCGGTGTGCGTCTCACCCAGTTTTTCGTAGGAAATCGCCAACCCGTTTTTAAAGGACACGTTGTTGGGGTAGGCCTCATACAGCTCCTTGAATAAGTCAGTTTCCTCTTCAAAAAAGCCCAAGGCCCGCTCCAAATTGCCCAGCGCGGTGTGCGTCTCACCCAGTTTTTCGTAGGAAATCGCCAACCCGTTTTTAAAGGACACGTTGTTGGGGTAGGCCTCATACAGCTCCTTGAATAAGTCAGTTTCCTCTTCAAAAAAGCCCAAGGCCCGCTCCAAATTGCCCAGCGCGGTGTGCGTCTCACCCAGTTTTTCGTAGGAAATCGCCAACCCGTTTTTAAAGGACACGTTGTTGGGGTAGGCCTCATACAGCTCCTTGAATAAGTCAGTTTCCTCTTCAAAAAAGCCCAAGGCCCGCTCCAAATTGCCCAGCGCGGTGTGCGTCTCACCCAGTTTTTCGTAGGAAATCGCCAACCCGTTTTTAAAGGACACGTTGTTGGGGTAGGCCTCATACAGCTCCTTGAATAAGTCAGTTTCCTCTTCAAAAAAGCCCAAGGCCCGCTCCAAATTGCCCAGCGCGGTGTGCGTCTCACCCAGTTTTTCGTAGGAAATCGCCAACCCGTTTTTAAAGGACACGTTGTTGGGGTAGGCCTCATACAGCTCTTTGATTATGCTGAAATAGCTTTCAAAAAAGCCCAAGGCCCGCTCCAAATTGCCCAGCGCGGTGTGCGTCTCACCCAGTTTTTCGTAGGAAATCGCCAACCCGTTTTTAAAGGACACGTTGTTGGGGTAGGCCTCATACAGCTCTTTGCTTATGCTGAAATAGCTTTCAAAAAAGTCCAGCGCCCGTCCTAAATTACCTGTAGTCTTATGAAAATTTCCGAGTCTTTCGCAAAGTAAGGCTAGGTTCTCGTCTTTATCCGCTAAACGTTGCAGTATATTTTCTCCATAATGGGCAAGTACAGCTGCCTCGGCATAACTGGCCTGTATGAAGTGTCCGGTACCGGATTCATAGTCGAGTTGTGCTATCAGCGCGGCCATCAATTCCAGACAATCCGTCAACAGTCGCAGGCGGTTTTTTTCCAGGGTAATTTCCTGCACCACCGGGCTGACTTTAAAACTGCTGTTGGCGTGGTTAGCCAGCCAGCCCTTTTGCGCTAAGGTCAGTAGCGCGGCATCCAAATTCTCCATGCCAACCAATAAAGTCTCCAGCACGGCGTAGGGGATATTTTCCGCTGGTAGCACGGCAAATACAGAAAGCAACACAGTTTCTTGCTCATCTAGCTCGCTTAAATCATACATGGCGGCGATGATAGATTCCGGGCTTTCCTCGCGCAAGGCAGGCCCTTGGGCATGGTAAGCGGTATTGACTACTTGATTCTGTATCGCCAGCAGGCCTTTTTTTTGCAGGTCAGCGAGTAGATCAGCCAAGCGATAACGGGTTTTAAGCCGATTGCTGATAGCTAGCGTTTTCGCCAGCAGCTCAATAACCAGCGTGTTGTAGCCGACAGCTACCAGAATGCTATGCAATACAGTGTTTTCTTCAGGTTGGTGTTGTGGATAGTGTCTTATAAACAGCTCGATAGCTAGCTCAACGGGCAAGTTGGTAATGGGATGATAGGCCGCCTGCTCGAATTCGGAGATGCGTGTGGTGAGCAGAATATGAAAATTCGGGCAGGCGGAAAGCGCCAAATAGTAACGTTTAAGCTCGGTTAAATTATTGGCGTTATCGATGACTAGCAAACAGGGTTGTTGCAAATCAGCCATTTCAGCCAATAAAGCATTTAACTTTTGTTGGGCTTGCCATTCCGGCGGAAATTCAAGCCGTAAGGATATCGCCAAGCTTAACAATGCATTCAGCAGACTACTTTCGGCAAAAACCCAGGCCAGATGTTGATAAGTTTGAGCATACTGCCGGTAATAATGCGCCGCCAGCGTGGTTTTGCCGATGCCGCCTTCTCCATTCACCAGCAACAGCAAATGACCGTCTCGAAATTTTTGATGAACCGCCTGAATATCCGCATCCCGGCCGATAAACACATCAGAAATAAACGGCGGCGCGGTTAGATTTTTTGGTATCCGCTTGTCACCGTAAGTTACAGAGACGTTGCCTTCGGCATAAATACTTTTGTTTCCTTGATCAATTTGACGGTGCTGATCATTCATGAAATTATGCTTAAAAAGTTAAATCGTCTGATTAATATATCTGTTAGTCTGGCATACTTCAAGCAGAAACTAAGAGTATTATAGGGGTCAGGTTAGTTTTAATACTTAAACTCAACCACTGCCTAGTTAAGACAATACAGAGTTAAGACATCAATGAATGTTTTTCCGAAATAGAGGGGTGTGACGCAACGCTAATTTATCAAGTCAGTATTTGGTCAAATATGTGGTGCGCTGGTTGGCGTTTTTAGAAATAGGTTGCTTTAGCTAAAGGCAATAAAAAAGGCCTTAGATTCACACCTAAGGCCTTCTTTTATATGGAGCTAGTGAGGGGATTCGAACTCCTGACCGGCTGATTACAAATCAGTTGCAAATGAAAAACCATAAAACGTCATAACAAACTATAACAATAAATTCAATGTGTTAACGTATTTTCTTTGTTGCTGGTTGTTGTGGTTTTTTACTGTATTTTATCTACAATTGTCCCGCCAGTGTCCCTTGGGACATTGATATTTTGCTGCCCAGTGGTTGTCGATCACGTCCAGCATCGCCGGTGTTGCCCGTGGCCGCCAATCTCGGTGGTGTCGAACCAAGTTGACATTCTAAGCTTTGCGCTCAATGTCGGCAGGCATCCAATGAGCTGTCATTCAACTTACGCAAATAACTGGCGCTGAGTGACTGCGAAGCATCTATGTTAATTTCCCTTATTAAATGCTTTACAACCATATAGCTCATGCTCTGAAATACCATTATTGATACCATATGATAGAAATATCTCCTTCGTTTCTTCAACAAATCCCAAACATCTCTTTACCATTAAAAATGATTCACGACAATAAATTCGTGAAATGAAGGGATTTTCCCATCAGGGCCATAGGTGCTGAACAGCGTGAAGATCATCGATCACGATTGGTGCAGTTCGTAAACTCCCACGTCCTACGCCTCCTTTTGATCGACAGGAGTCGATCACATCCAGACATAATGTGTAACCTGATAGATGTCAGCTTGGAATAGTGACCAGTTGGGTCCACCCAGAGGAATTGGGAAAATAACCAGTCTATTTCGGCGTTTAAAATCGATTGCTTTAGACACAAACTTCCAATGAAAAATAATTTTTATATTAGGGGGATTTGTTAAATTGCAAATTCGAATTTATTACTGTTTGCTATATTGATCTATGGTTTTTCGTTTTAAACTGATTTGTAATCATCCTGTCAGTATTCGAACAATTGATTTACTCAATAAATAACTGATGATATGGTTTAGAAAAAATATAGGTGCAAATTTTACCCCTATATTACACTTATAGGTTTGTAAGCAAATGTTTTAATTATAAATTGTAGTTAATGATTAATTAAGTCTTATCAATTTGGATTAACACAATGCTTTAAGAAAAAAAGCCGATAATCAATTAAGACTATCGGCTTTTTTCTTGTGCGTATGCAAGGCGTTTTATTCAACTGTGACGTGAGTGTGACGCAATAAATAATCAGGACATCAATAAAAACATAAGCTATTGTTTTACAATCAGTCTCCGCCCCCGCCCTTCCTGACCATCATCCCTTTAGACGGGTTATACCCTAAAATGGCCGCACCCATAAATAGGATAAAAGCACTTGCGGTAAAGATGAGTGCTGACTGATTAAATTGTTCGTATAAGGCAAAGCGGATTAATTCTACGGCTTGCGAGAATGGGTTGTATTGGGCTATGTAGTAGAGCCATTCGCTGGATTCTTTGATTTTCCATAACGGGTACAAGGCTGTTGACATAAAAAACAGCGGGAAAATAACGAAATTCATTACCCCGGCAAAGTTTTCCAGTTGTTTGATGAACGAGGATAACAGTAAACCCAACGCGCCCAACATCATGCCGGATAAAACCAGAGCAGGCAATATCCATACAAATCCCATTAAGGGTGGTTGAATATCGTATAACCAGGCAATACCCAGAAAGGCGTAAGCTTGTAATACCGAAACCGCAGTGCCGGCTATCAATTTACTGCTTAACAGGAACCAGCGTGGTAATGGGCAGACCATTAACATGCGCATGCTGCCCATTTCCCGGTCATACACCATAGACAAAGAACTTTGCATACCGTTGAACAACTGAATCATACCTATTAAACCAGGTGTGATATACACTTCGTAAAGGATATAGGTTTCGTAAGGTGGGCTGATGGCAATACCTAATGCGGCGCGAAAACCCGCTGCAAATACAAACAACCACACCAACGGCCTAACCAGCGCGGATACAAAACGCTCGCGCTGATGTAAAAAACGCAGTAACTCGCGGCCAACGATACCAGACAGGGCGCGCCAATAATGTATGAGTTTCATGCGTTCTGCCCCTGGGTTAGTTGCGAAAACACCTCGGCGGCGCTGGCGGCTCCTGTGGTTTGCAACACCGTACTCAGCTTGCCTTGCGCTCGAATAATACCTTTATGCAAAACGATCAAACTATCATCCTCGTTAATTTCATCAATTAAATGTGTGGCCCATAAGACTGCCAATTGCTGTTCTTTAACCAAGGCGTGTACGTGTTCTACTATGGCTTGCCGACTGGGCATATCCAGCCCCACGGTGGGTTCGTCCAGTAATAATAAGCGCGGTTGATGCAGTAAGGCGCGGGCAATTTCGACACGGCGTTTGTGGCCGCCATTCAGTTGCCGGACTTTTTCGAAGCGGCGTTCAAACATGGCAAGCCGTTCCAGTTCGTTTTGAATACGCAAGTCTGCCTGTTTACGGCTTATGCCGTGTAATGCGGCGTGATAACGTAAATTTTGCATAACCGACAAGTCTGGATCGAGCGTGGTTTGCTGAAAGACGACCCCTAAATGCGCTAAAGCCTGACAGCTATGGGTTTTAAGATCGTAACCACATAAGGCTATACGGCCTTCATGACTGTCATACAGGCGGGTAATCAGGGAAAACAGGGTACTTTTACCGGCACCATTGGGGCCGAGCAACAGCGTACATTCACCGGCTTGCACATTAAAACTCAGTTTATCCAATGCTTTTTTTTGCCCATAGGCAAAATTGAGATTATCAACAGTTAAAGCGCTGGCTGTCATGGCTTTACCGTTAAGCCCCAAGGCTCACGACCCACAGCTATGGATTTAGTGACTTTCTGCTCCTGCAAATCGATGATGGATACATCGTTACTTAGGCCGTTGGCGCTATACAGATGTTTTTGATCGGGCGAAAACACGATATTCCAAACCCGCTGCCCTACCAGAAAATATTTTTCCACCTTATAGGTCTGAGCATTAATCACCGCAATGCGGTTGGAGGGACCCAAAGCCACATAAGCAAAGCGTCGTTCTGTGTCGATAACTACGCCCACGGGTTGTATTTGTTCCGGCGTAACACCCGGTATTTCGAATTTAATGTTGTGGATAATTTGTTTAGTGTTGGTATCCAGTACTTGCAGGGTACCGGCCATTTCGGATGTTGCCCACAATTGCTGACTGTCTGCGGTAAAACTGGCAGCGCGTGGCCGGGTATCGACCAAGGTGTTCTCGACAATTTGCCGGGTTTTGGTATCTATCCAGTGCAGCATATTGGTGGTTTCGGAGGTTACTATCACCCAGCGATTATCTGGACTGACCGCCACCCCTTCCGGCTCGACTCCGACTTTAATTTTTTGTACGGCCTTACGGGCGTTAATATCAATAACCGTCACTTCGCTATCATCTTCGTTGGAAACATATAAAAACTTGCCATCCGGGCTGATGGCAAAGGTTTCTGGATCTTCGCCAGAAGGCAGGCGGCCTATTTCTTTTAGGCTATCGCTATCAAACATTTTAATGGTATTTTCATCGCTGGTCGCAACGTATAAAACTTTGCCATCCTGACTAGCCACAATACCGCGTGGCTGTTGGCCTATAGTGATGGTTTGTAATAATTTGCCTGCTACAGGATCCACTACAGCCAGAGCATTGTCTTTTTCCAGAGTAATGAAAACGGTTTCGGCTTGCAGGCTTTGGCTGGCTAGAGGACCCAGCAGGCTGGCGATTAATAAAAAATGCGTGGTTTTTTTCATGATTAGCAGTTAAATAAGGGACTGATTATTTGATTGAGTGCTTTAAACACATGGTTTTACGGTTCATAAGTTCTGGCGTAAAAAAGTCTATCCATGCTGTGACAAGTTCAAAACAAACAAGTTTTGTAACTATTCAGCGTAGTTTTTTTTCAATTAAAATCAATGGGCTATAGGATTTACTGAACAACGTGAAGCGCATCGGACGCGATTGATGCGCCTCCTGACGTCGGCACATCCTATCCAGGCTTACTTTTACGGTGAATAGTTACCAAGTTTTTAATCCAAGCACAACGCCATTACTTTGGTTTCTTTAATGTTATTGTTTATCCGCTGCATAGACATTTTTTTTCGGATTGCCACTCTAAAAAACCTTAAAGTATCTAGGTCTGTCAATTACTTTAAAACGGGCTAAACTACAATAGGCAGTTTACATGATCACGGACGCTTTTCGTACTATGGTATCGCAAATAGGGCGTAAAATCTGCCCTCCCCACGGCTACTTAACTCTATTTATACAGGCATCGGTATGCTAAAAATCCTGCAAATCTCGGACTTGCATATACTTCCTGATGCGGCTGACACGCTGCTGGGGGTGAATACCGAGTTTTATTTTCAGCAAGTTATACAACAAGCACACGCGACACATGTGAAGTTTGATTTGATACTAGTAACAGGCGATTTGGCTCAACACCCTTGCTCTGAAAGTTATATGCGAATTTTGCATATTCTAAACAGTTACCACACCCCAACCCTGTGCTTGCCTGGTAATCATGATGACTTTGCCTTGATGGAATCGCTGTTAAACACAGAATGGGTTAGTTGCCATCCACATTTTATCTTGGAAAACTGGCAAATTATTAGCTTACAGTCCCAAAAACCGGGCAGTGCTGTCGGTGAAATCAGCCCAACGCAATTACAATTTTTAAGCGACTGTCTGCTAGACTACCCCGATACGCCGACATTACTGACCATGCATCATCATTGCATTAGCAGTGAGAGTAGCTGGATGGATACCATGCAGATTGTAAACAGTGATACCCTGCTGGATTGTATCAGCGCATCTGCGCAAGTTAAAATAGTGACTTATGGACACATACATCAAGAGACAAACCGCTATCAGCACGGTATAGGATTTTTTTCTGCACCTGCCAGCTGTTTTCAGTTTACGCCACGAAGTACCTGTTTTGGCGTTACACAACAGCCTCCTGGCTACCGGGTGTTTGAACTTAAAGACGATGGCAGCTATCAGACGCAATGCTACTGGTTAGCCGCAGCGCCAGCAGGTTTAAATCCCGACTTAAAAAGCTATTAAGTCTGCCATCTTATTTTGAGCATGATCATAATGATGACACAATCAAGATATTCGATGTTTATTCACTTGATCTTGGATATCTTGACATTTGTCAATAACCTCGGCAAAGCTAGGTTGATTAATACTCAGCAAACCGTCCTTCAGCATGTTTTCATAATCACGCTCTAATGCAGTTAGTGATTCACCCTGAGGGATAAGCAAAAGCTGCCCTCTTGTAGCAGCGTAATAATCGATTTTTGAGCCGTGCTTATCCTTTTCCACAAAAAACATTGTCTTATGCTCCGCCACCATATTGGCCAGTTCGGCATCGTTGCAAGCAGTAAAAAAGTAAGCTGATTTTGCTAAAGCGGTTAAGTCATACCAGTGACGTGAGTATCGTTCGCCACGCAAACGTCCTTGCAAGCAATACACATGAGCTGCTGTGGCTTTTTCCCAGAATGTCCGCTCAGCAGTCATAACCAGCGGCTTAGCCTTTGGAAAAATCACATTTTCAATTGTCTGTGAAATATCACAAATCACTGAGCGAACATGGTGAGGTTCGCCTGTTGCTCGACCACCAAATTCTAACTGGATTGTGGGTGCTGAATAACCATTGCCGGATTTTACGGCTTGATAACCTAAAACCAGCTTTTCGCTTTCATTCCCCGTTTGCGTTATTTCAGCTTCAATGCCCTCTCGCTGCAAAGCCTTTTCTATAATTGGTTTTACTTTTGTTTCAATCCAGATGGGCAAATTATCACGCACCAGCTTGCTTATCTTTTGTTGCTGACTAGTATTTTTGGGAATAGGGTTTCCATTTGTTAAAAAATTACCCAGCAATTCTCGAATGTCATAAGTTAGATCGACATCTTCCGAGAATCGATCAATGATGCCATATGCCTTAGATAAGGAAGTCCCGCCTTTGAAAGTAAGTTTTTGGGCTAACTCTGATTCATAAATAACTGATATTATCCAAACCACCCAAATATCTTTCTCAAGCAAATGTGCTGGTCGCCCAGTTTTTGTAGCTGCATATTCAAGCGCTTCAGATTTAACGTCTGCACTAAGTTCGAACCATGTCTCAGCCATGCGCTAACTCTTCGCTTACAGCTTTCGCCATCCAACTGGGCAAAAGTGAAAGCACGTTATGCATTGCATCCCACTCTGATTTAGATAGCTTTTCTCGAAGTGTCTTTAATGCTGTAGGTGCTTGTTCAGGTCCTAACCAGGAAAGCGCGCGAACCACCCTACCTGCCTGGCGTTTCCCTAGAACTAATTCCCAGCGCTTTCCGTGTTTGAGTTCCACGCAACGATTACCTAATTGCAATAGGCGAGATGGGCCAGAGGTAAAAAATACCTCGCGTGTCGGTACTTGTGTAGTCAATCCTAATGCATTAGCTTCTGTTGCGCCATTGGATACCACCGTTTCACCGTAACTGGTTTCAATTGCATGCACCACTGACTCGGTTGATGGTGCACGCACCCCGAACCGACCTTCATATGGGGCAACATAAATACCGCGACTTACACGCATCAATTTGCCTTCCTGAACCAGTCGCGATAGGGTCTTGTCCACAGCCGCACGCGACCCCAGATGTAAAAACTCCTTTGGTGACAGTAAGCCACCCTCAGGCTTGCCTTTGGCTGCATACAAAATTTTCTCAACAAGATGACTCATAATTAATTCCTCGCTTTGTCAGAAGTATAATAATAAATCTGACAAAGTGTAAATAACAATCTTGATCACATCTTAGTGAGAACCGGAAAATGCGGTGAACAGGAATGTACCCTATTAAAGCGTTCTGTTGACATTCTTGGCTCCAGCAAGAGCCATTAATTCGGTCTGTATCTATTTGTGTATGCTAAGTATTGTTCAACACATTTATTTTTTGTTGCTCGACTTGATTAAGTTAACTTTAATCTGTAACTACTCACTCAGTTGCTCAGCTACCCGGTTTTGATGCCGTTTATGAAACTACTCGCCCAATTTTTCTAAGCCACTAAATTGCTGACAATGTTGGCTTTTGTTGCTGGGATTGTTGGCAGAGGTGTTCGTTTGTACCAAGCCATGAACGTATTTACAGCGTCTGCTGTCAGCAATCCCAGTAGCAAAAGCGGGGAAGCTGCTAAACTGACATACTGGGTTACTGCTTATTGCTAACCCGAAGTCATTTTATTAAATACTTAAAGATCAACCATTCTTGTGCCAACTAAACAACATATAGCCTATTTGGATTCCATACGTGGTCTTGCTGCGCTAACCGTACTCAGTGAACATTTTATAATTGCTTATGGCTTACCTTGTCAGGAGACCGTTTGTCAATATGTTCTGGATTATTCGCCTTTGCATTTTTGGTGGGATGGCGGTGCGGCGGTATCCATGTTCTTTGTACTCAGCGGTTTGGTGTTATCGTTGAAATATTTTCGTAACAGGCCAACAGCCGATTTAAACCAGTTTAGTTTAATGGCTTATACCATTGCGCGACTGTGTCGAATTTGGCTACCGTATTGTGCTGTATTAGCAATTAGCGCCCTACTTTATAACCAATTTACACTTAACCCACCAAGTCAGACGCCCTTGCCTGCTTCTGACTGGATTACCGATTTATGGCAGCGACACCCGCTGAAAGTTCTGGACATGCTGCGCGAAGCATTTTTGTTAAAACTTCCTGAGGTGGATGTGCTGCTACCGCAAGCCTGGACCTTGAGTATAGAATTGTGTTTATCGCTGTTATTACCCTTGGCATTATTAATAACAACGCGTGGCACAAGCTGGCTGGTGTTCTTTACCTTGCTGGCGGTTTGTTTTTTAAAGTTGCCGGTATTTGCCATACATTTTGTACTGGGCTTACTGCTTGCACAACAGCATGCTTTAATTGCCGACTTTTTAGGAGCAAAACCGTGGCTAAGACGCTTGATAGCGGTGCTTGGATTTATGTTCTATACATTGGGTGATGCCGTTCAGTTACAGATTCCAGAGCCTTTGCTGTGGACCAGCTCTGGCTTGGGTGCAAGTTTGTTATTAATGTATGCCTTAAGTTCGGAACGTTGTCAAAAGGTGCTGTGTTGGTGGCTGTTTCGACTGCTGGGCAAAGTATCTTACAGTAGTTATTTAGTGCATATTGCGGTTTTGCTTTGTGTTACCCCCTATCTCTTAAAAGGTTTGGCGACTATCAGCGCTGAACATACCCTGCTTTGGTTTGGCGGCTGGCTATTAACTGTTGTTGTGGTACAACTGCTATCCTTATTTTCTTATTATTATCTGGAAATACCGTGTGTTTCACTAGGTAAACGACTCGTTCAGCATTGGTATTCAATCAAAACCAAATGAACGGATAATAGGTTCTGCTCTACTACTGCTGTATACAACATAACAGCAAACATAAAGTTATCAGGTCTTGCATAAACACATTTTCGAATACGCGTCCATGAGTTCAACTTTGCACGGAATCGATAGAGTTAATATTAATGTAACTATTCAGCGTGGTTTTTTTTCAATTAAAATCAATGAACTATAAGATGTACTTAACAACGTAAAGCGCATTTGTCGCGATTGATGCGCCTCCTGGCGTCGGCACATTCTATCTAGACTTACTTTTACGGTGAATAGTTACATATTAATAAACACCTTTTTTAGGCAATGAAGATTTATTACAAAATGCTATAATTTAGGCATGTATAAAATCACTTACTTAAAATCCGCTGTAAAAGCCCTTACGAAACTACCGCAACCATTTGGACAACGCATCATTGCTAGCATGAAGCGCATTGCTGAATGCCGGGAAGAAGGCTTGGATATTAAGAAGCTGGAGGGTAGATCAGGTTACCGATTAAGAATGGGGTCTTATCGGGTGATCTATGAAAAGTTTGAAAATGAGTTATTAATTGAGGTTATCAAGATTGGTAGCCGTGGAGATATTTACAAATGAGTGTGCAATATATCGAAAATAACGGGAAGCGCGAATTTGCTATATTGCCGATTGATGAGTATGAAAAGCTGATCGATCTGGCTGAAATGGCCGAAGATGTGTTGGCTTATGATAAAGCAAAGGCTGGCAATGATGAACGCATACCCAGCGAAATTGTAGAACGTATTTTAAGCGGCGAAAATAAGTTGAAAGTTTGGCGTGAGTTCCGGCTATTGACCCAAGCAGATCTGGCTGAAAGATGTGAAATTGCGCAATCCACTATTGCGCAAATGGAAGGTGGCAAGCGTGGTGGCACGATTAGTGTCTATAAAAAACTTGCTGAGACGCTTGGTCTTGATGTGGACGATCTGATTTAGTTTTGCTATTAAAAGAGTCTTACAGAAGACGTAACCACGATTTTCGAAGTGTAATCGTGGGAATTTAGCTAGCTACATAATTGACTTGCTACCGATTTCCACGATTACGCTTCACTAATCGTGGCTACGCATTGAACATACCCTGCTTTGGTTTGGCGGCTGGCTATTAACTGTTGTTGTGGTACAACTGCTATCCTTATTTTCTTATTATCTGGAAATACCGTGTATTTCACTAGGTAAACGCTGCGTTGCCTATTGGCACGCAAAAAAAACTATTTAACACACAATAGCGCTTGGCTTTGCCAGAGCAATAATTCGCATATGCGAATAGTGCTTAGCATTTCAATATTTACAGCGCTGTCACAAAATCTTCAACAAATCTTCATCTATCTGTCATATAGCTCATTTAAGCTGGCTAAGTAACTTAAGGAATCGACACTAAACGGAAAATCAATGATTTCCACCGCTGTTACCAGGTCGCGGTCGACCGATACAGCACCTAAGAGGATATAGCCATGAAGCTGATTAACTCCATCCATCAATTTGATGTTTTCATGTTTACCTGGTTAAACAATGTCAGCATCCACACGACTCTGGTACGTATTTGTCGTTATCTTTCCAAAACTGGCGATGGCCTGCTGTATATTTTATTGGCTGGCTGGTTGTTTTGGTTTCAAGGTGGCAACGATCCGTTACTGCAAAACATGCTACTGGCATTTGCGATTGAAAGACCAGTTTATTTTATTTTAAAAAATGGTTTTAAACGGCATCGTCCACAGCAAGCATTACCAGATTTCCGTAGTGTCATTACACCTTCCGATCAATTTAGTTTTCCATCTGGACACACTTCTGCAGCGTGTTTGATGGCTACACTGCTGAGCTTTTATTTTCCGTACTTATTGATAGCGTTATTTATCTGGGCGGCACTTATTGGTTTTTCGCGGGTGATTTTGGGTGTACATTTTCCTACCGATACATTGATGGGGGCTGCTTTAGGGGTGTGTTCAGCTATTTACAGTCTTAATATTAATTTACTATGAAAATTTTTTACGGTGTACAAGGTACGGGGAATGGTCACATTACCCGCGCCAGAGTAATGGCCAGAGAATTATTGGCAGCAGGTATTGATGTAAAGTTTCAGTTCACAGGACGTCCAGCTGATAAGTTTTTTGATATGGAAATCTTTAACGGCTATCAAATCAGAGAAGGTTTGACGTTTAACACCTCTAAAGGCCAAGTGTCTTACTTAAAAACGGCTTTGGAAGCCAGCCCGATACAATTTATTAAAGATATTTCCAGCCTGGATTTAAGCGGTTATGACCTAGTCATTTCTGATTTTGAACCCGTTACCGCCTGGGCCGCCAGAAAACAAAATATAAAAGTGCTGGGCATTGGTCATCAATATGCATTTTCTCACAATATACCCCGTAAAGGTTCCGATCCTATTGCTAATAAAGTGATGCAATACTTTGCCCCTGCTGATCGGGGCGTGGGTTTGCATTGGCATCATTTTGGGCAACCGATTTTGCCACCGATTATTGAAACCCCTGATTTTCCGACGCAAATACAAGCCAGAAAAATTGTCGTGTATTTACCCTTTGAAGAACCGCAACAGGTGATTGACCTGTTATGCCCGTTTGAGAGTTTTGAGTTTCACATTTACTCGCCGGAAGTGGTTTCTTCAAAGTATGCGCATATACACTGCAAGCCGCTATCCAGATTGGGTTTTCAGAAAGATTTGTATGACTGTACAGGCATTATCAGTAATGCCGGCTTCGAATTGGCCAGTGAGTCTTTACAATTAGGCAAAAAAATTCTGGTAAAACCTTTGCATTCGCAAATGGAACAAATTTCCAATGCGGCTGCTCTGGAACAACTGGGCTACGGTCAAACCATGTTTGATTTAAATGCTAAAGTCATTGAAGATTGGCTACATAATCCGCATGCCATTCATATCACTTACCCCAATATTGCTAAAATTCTGGTGCAGTGGCTGCAAGACGGCATGCCTGAAATGGACAGTGAGTTTATCGAAAAAGTTTGGGATAGTGTGCAGGTTTTGAAAATTAAACATGAGTAACGGTAAAAATACCGCTACTGCGTGGTTAGCTAAAACCCGGCGCTACTATTGATGTAATTTTATTAATAGCACCGGGTTTATCTATAGCGTGCCACTTACGCTTAAGTGTTTAGCCTGCGAGTGGAATCAATCATCATCTTCGTCAGGTATCTGTGCTTTCAATTGTTGGGACAGTAAAGTTTGTGCGCCGGTAGTAACAATTTCTTCGCCAGCAGCAAGCGTTCCGGTCACAAAATAATCATTTTCCCCGGCTGTGTAACTGACTAAAGCTCTGCGACTGAATTGTTGATCGCCGATTTTAATATACACATAGGCTTGCCCCATATTCCACACCAGCGCTGTTTTTGGAACACTGACACCGCTGAGTTGCTGTGCGTCGCTGGCTATCCAGGCGGTAATATGGGCGCCGACAGGCATTTGCCGACCGGTGGCTTTAAAAAAATAATTTTGTCCCTGCGTCAGTGCATCGATGCGTGGCGAAGCGGAAATAAGAGTGGCTTTAATGGCGGATGCACGCTGACCGTGTGTATCAACGGCAATTGTCTGTACAGACGCGGGCAACTGCTGATTAGCTGGCAGGGTAATCTGGATTAAATGTGCGGTATGATTTAAAAACGAGCTAGCGGTTTTATCCGCTGTTCTGACAAACCAGTCGGTTAAAATATCGCCCCATTCCAGGCGACTTGTGTCGAGTATGCTGTTTTGTTGGGCAATACTTGCATCCAGATTGGCTTTGTCAGTTTGCCATTGTGCTTGCTGTTCTTGTAATCGCCGGGTGGAAACGATGTCTTGCTGATGCAGATTTTCGGTACGATTAAGATTGAGATGGGCTTCGTTATAGCGGGCTTTGGCGCTATTTTGATGTGCCAATGCGGCCAGATATTGCTGACGTAACTGTACTAAGGGTTCTGGACTCAGCACGCGGCCATAGGTAGTCAATTCAGCTTGTTGCTGTACCGAGATCAATGGCTGAGTTTTGATACCCGCCAGCTGTTGGGATTTTAAATCTAATCGAAGCATGTCTGGCGCTTCGGTGTTTGCAGGGGCATCCGGCTGTGAATCTGCTGCCCATGTAGAGACTGCAAAACTATTTTGCAAAGCAATGCTGAACACAGCGATAATTATATATTTGCGCATTTAAACTGACGAGTAAATAAGATTTAACTGCGGATTATAAAGAACGAAACCGCTCACGGTTTTTTTTTGTTATGTCCACCAGTGAGCAGGGCAAAAGCAGTTGATCTCGAACTGTCATCTCCTTATGCTAAGTTTGGTAGACTACTGGCATAAAACGGTACGTAGCAACAGGCGTAAAACCTGAACGAGTAACAGGTAGCGATTCAATGCAACAAACACACTATTGAAATCAAGAGGAGTTAAGGATGGTTGATATGTTGGAGAATTTAAAATTTGCACAAACGCACGAATGGGCAAAATTGGAAGATGAGCAGATAGTGAGAGTTGGCATTACCGATTTTGCACAGTCTGAGCTGGGTGACATTATGTTTATTGATCTACCTGAGATTGGTCGTAAGGTGGCCTATCAGGAGCATATAGCTGTGGTAGAATCTGTAAAAACCGCCTCTGATTTATTCAGCCCGGTCAGCGGAACTGTCATCGCCATCAATAGTGCCGTACAAGACGAACCTGAACTGGTGAACGAAAATGCGTTTGCAAACTGGTTGTTTTGTATTAAAGCGGATAATCCCGACGAACTTGCACAACTGATGAATGTTGACGCTTACCAGCAGATGATTGGACAATAGAGGATATATAATGGCAAACCAAAATGCAAAAGGCTTTAAACGCTTAGTTAATGCGTGTTTTTTTTCTATCGCTGGCTTCAAAGCCACTTGGCAACACGAGGAAGCTTTCCGTCAGGAAGTCATGTTATTTGTAGTAACCACGCCACTGGCCTTATGGCTGGGAGCCGACAATATTGAAAAAGTATTGTTAATTGGTAGTGTGGTTCTGGTGCTACTGGTCGAACTATTAAACTCCGCAGTGGAAGCTGTTGTCGACCGCGTTGGGTTTGAACATCATGAGTTGTCTGGGCGGGCCAAAGACATCGGTTCAGCGGCTGTCATGCTATCGTTATTTTGGGCTGGCATTACCTGGGCTTTAATTTTATTGTAAGAAGGAAAAGTATGAATGCATTAATTTGCGGCTCTATGGCCTATGACACCATCATGGTGTTTCATGACAAATTCAAAAACCACATATTGCCTGACAAGCTGCATATTCTTAATGTTTCATTTCTGGTACCTGCCATCCGCAGAGAATATGGTGGCTGTGCCGGTAATATTGCCTATAATTTAAAACTGTTGAAAGAAGAACCGTTCATTATGGCGACTGTGGGCCATGATTTTGAACCTTATGCGCATTGGCTTAGCCAGCACCGCATAGCCAGCCGCTATATCAAAGTCCTGGACGATCACTACACCGGACAAGCCTATATCACCACCGATGTGGACGATAATCAAATTAACGCTTTCCATCCGGGAGCCATGAACTTCTCTCATCTGAATTCTGTACCTGTCGATTCGGAAATTGGTATCGGCATTGTTTCGCCAGATGGAAAACAAGGTATGCAAGAACATGCGGAGCAATTTGCCGAACTGGGTATTCCGTTTATTTTTGATCCCGGCCAGGGTATGCCGATGTTTAACGGCGAGGAATTGTTACATTTTCTGGATTTGGCTAATTACGCCACGTTTAATGATTACGAATCCGAATTGTTACAAGACCGTACCGGATTGACGCTGGAACAAATTGCTGAAAAAGTGGATGCCTTGATTATTACCTTGGGTAGTCATGGTTCGCAAATTTATACTCAGGGTGGGTGTATTGATATACCGGCTGTGGCACCTGCGCAAATTGTTGATCCTACCGGCTGTGGCGATGCTTATCGGGCTGGCTTGCTGTATGGATTAATGAATGATTATGACTGGGAAATTACCGGACGTATCGCTTCTTTATTGGGTTCGATTAAAATCGAGCATGCTGGCACCCAGAATCACACGTTCACCATGACGGAATTTAAACAGCGTTATCAACAAAGTTTTGGTTCTACATTTTGAGTTTAAGCAACACCCAGACTTTATTGGCTTTAATGGCCCGTTTGCGGGATCCGCAAACGGGTTGTGCGTGGGATATCAAGCAGGATTTTCATAGCCTGATACCGTATACCATTGAAGAAGCCTATGAAGTTGCTGATGCCATAGAACGTAATGATTTTGCAGACTTACGCTTCGAATTAGGCGATTTATTATTGCAAGTGGTGTTTCACTCTCAGATTGCCCAGGAACGTGGCTTGTTTGATTTTGAACAGGTAGCGGCGGCCATCTCCGAAAAATTGATCAGTCGCCATCCGCATGTGTTTGCTGACGTGCAGTACGACAACGATACCCAGCGCCAGCAGGCTTGGGAAGCGGCCAAAGCGCAGGAACGGCAGTTAAAAAATCCACAAGCAGAAGCTGAAAGCGTACTTGCTGGCGTAGCTAACAATTTGCCAGCCTTGGTACAGTGCGAAAAAATCCAAAACCGTGCCGCCAGCCATGGCTTTGACTGGCCAGTAATTGAACCGGTTTTTGATAAGGTTAAAGAAGAATTACAAGAAGTACACGAAGCCTGGCAATCTGGCGATCAGGCCCATATACATGAAGAGGTTGGCGACTTATTACTGGTGGCTGTTAATCTAGCCAGACATCTGCATGTCAATCCAGAACTGGCTCTGAAAGCGGCTACCAAAAAATTTACCCGCCGCTTTAATTATATAGAGCAGCAGATTGCCGCTTCTGGACGCACCTTGCGCGATTGTGAATTGCATGAATTGGATGGTTTATGGAATCAGGCCAAACAAACCGAGAAATCTGTCTGATGTACCCACTGTTTAATTTTGCGTTAAGTGCGAAAAATAAACTCGCCAAAAAACAAACTTTAGTTGTTAAGCAACTATTGTTTGGACTATGGCTTGCCTGCCTTACACTGCCAGTGAAAGCGGAATTATTGGGCAAAATTTCTGATGAGACGGAACAACCGACTGCCGATAAAATAGCCCCTGCCCCCAACAATCAGCATAGAATTACTTATCGGGTTATTTGTAGCCCTGAGGGCGAAGTCCTGCCTGATTGTGAGAAACCCCCGCTTGAGGACAGCGCGGACTCTCACACCAGCACGGCTTTGGCAGAAGACAATGCGGCTACAACGGAGCAGAAAACCGAGCAAACACAGGCTAGCGACTCTGTAGTTGAACCCGGCAATTTACCTAAAAAATCGTCCGCTCCGCATAAGCGACATCATAAAGCTCAGCCACATAGCGGCAAAACGTCTGGCAAACAGACGCATCAGCACAGAAAAAACAAGCATTAAGGTGACTGGACAATGACTGGTAAAGTTCGTCCTGAATAGCATTTAATTAATTTTAATTCAATTACGTGGATGTGGTGCAGTACGAGACGCATTGTGTAAAAGTCAGAATTAAATATGACAATGTAGAAAACCAGTTGCAATCTAATCGTACAATGAAAGACAAGGTTCGACCCATTGCTGTCTAATGCCTAATCTGATTCAATGACAGCAACTGCATCATTACCAGACATAATCAACGGACAGCGATGATTTACAGAACAGAAGGCAAAGTTCTCAGCTAATCAATAAATTAGCATGTCAAAGAACATTTTTAGGTAGATATACTGTTAACAGTTAAATAAATTGTTAATGTTCTTGTTGGAGATATTAGTATTGTTTGAAGATAGCGACATAGATAAATACCCTTTTGAAGAAATTCCTCTTGATAGAGATTGCTTTCTAATGAGCGAAATCTACATGAATGAGTTTGATGTGGCGCTTAGAAAGATGCTTCGGAGAGAAGAATGCAACCCTTATGAGGTCGGCTATGTAAGCCCAGTTGCCGTCAGAAAAATAAACAGCAACTCTCTTGATCTGTCTTGGTATCCCAATACATTCACACGGTTTCATGAGGTTTCAATAACCCTCCCCAAAGACAAAATCAAAGTTTGTGTGGGCTGCTGGCAGTACGATATTAAGCCTTATATATTTGTTGAACATAAATGGTTGGAGCAGCTTCATCTGCGGGAGTATTCTGTATTTGCGCTGGTTGACGCTATCGGTGTAAAAAATGCGATAAGAGATAATACCCTTAATAAAGATAAGCTAATAGAGCTAAGAACCAGAATAGATGAGCTTGCAGACAATGAAAGCGAAATAGCTTTCATTTCGTTTGCTGACAGTTTGATACTGAAAACCAATTGGGATGTTGGATATTTTCACAAGGGCATTAAATGCTCATACAGACCTGAAAAAATACTCTATGTAATAAAAGAGCTTGATCGTATTTACCAAGAAGTACTTGGTCTGCCGATTTATGCAGTACTTACGCAGGGTGGTAATGAGTACTATGGCGAACCCTTGTTACACATATCAAAAAGTAAAAATCATATTTGTTTAAATAGTTTGGGTGTGCCATTCGCTGAGCTTCTTGCTATCGAAAGTTCTGCGAAAGCGGCAATTAAATCAAGAATACATCCGCCCATGCAACTGTATTTGGATGAACAGCTGTATCATTCGTTGCAATTCAAATTCGAGTTCGCGAAAAACGAAAAACCTAAGAATGCCTACTCGGCCATTATGAAATCCAGCCAATCTAGCTACTTTTATTCATCATGCGATGTGCTGATAGAGAACTTAGATGATCGAGAAAGCAAACATTAACAAAGCGCTCCAGCCGACGCCAAAAAACGGCACAACTAATCTTTTATGTTGGACGGCATGATGAACCATTTAATCCAACTGGTAGGTGCGACATTTGGTGCTCTACGGAATGGTCTTCTAGTAATTTTTATCGTTGCCTTATTTGCATCAAATGTTCTTCTGCTTACCAACTCCGCTTTCTTTTCAGTGGCGTCAAGTCTCGTTTCTAAGCTACCATTAGGAAGCCTGCTGGAAGGCAGTCCGAGTCGAAAACAAAAGATGCTAGAAGCGGAAAACAAAAGCCTACGTGAGAATAATGAGAAGATGTTCGCTGAACGTGAGCGATATCGGGCGAAGGTCAAGAATGCTCGAGCCGTTTCTAAGAGAATTGCCAAACGCACCGCGCGAAATGTCGCGGTTGATGTGGCTGACATGGTCGCAGAGGCTACACCATACATTGGTATTGCTTTCGTTGTCGCCGATACTGCGATGGATGTTAATGATGGTTGCGATACCGTTCGTGACGTGAACGAAATTCTGGATTCTCTGGACGAAGCAAACGAGAGGGTTGATGAGTCAAAGGTTTGTGGCATGGAGGTTCCGAGCGCCGAAGAAGTAGTCGCTCGAATCAAGAACAACATTGGCGACACATTGCATCAGTCCAAAGAAAATATCCGGGAAAGTGCCAAAAAGTGGAACGAAACGCTAGGCGGAACCATTGATCAGAGCGTGAAGAATGTGAAAGAAGGCGGTCGGGAATTTCAGGATGCCTTGGGGGGAACCATCTATCAGCTGTTACACGGTGATTAATAATAGGGTGTAGTTGCCACACAATCGTTGCAAGCGACGTCTGACCCGCTGAGCCCCCTTGCTCTGCAAACTGCACATCGTTTCCAACCACGCCTGAACATGACCGTTATATGAGCAATTTCCAGCATTAACCGTCCATTCAGAAATTCACTCCAACAGGCAGGTAATGGCCGAACTTTGTCAGTCATTGTCCAATCTGATCTGAGCATGAAAACTTAAATATCAGATTTGGTTTGGACTTTTACAGCTGATACTTTTACAGCTGATAAGCAAGTCATCATGATGCGGTTCGTGCCTCACCGCATCCTACACTACTAGTCAATCAACACCCAAACTGATAACGCAATACTCAGCGCATCTAGCAAAGCGTAATCAAACCTAACTTTCTTACCAGTGCAAGTTGCTCATTACACCTACGATCCTAAGTTTTCTGCTTCATTTTGGACTTTTACACTAAGGCATGTGCAACCCTTAATATGGCTACAAAAACTTGAATACTAACTGGTTATTCAGAAAATAATCAATCACTTGCATACTATTTACACAATCTAGACCTATACTTTTTCTCAGACGCTCAGCAGCATAAATTATGCTGATATACAGCTTGGCTTCTGGAACAAAACACTCGGAAATCTGTCGTAGCATGAATTGATACCTAGCACTTGCTGTAAACTGTGTTGCCACAAAAATGGGGACATTCTGAAAATCAGCATCGTCAAAATAAATGCCATAATGATGATAGACTTTGTATTCTTTACTTAACGGGAACAAGATTTAGAAACCCATACTGCTTTGTATCCGGCTGACTAGCTACACTAATGCCCTATTATGATAACCACCTTGAACATGCCTATTATTGATGGCCTGATTTTTAGTCAAATGCTGATTTTGTCCACAACGCTATCGTTTATTGATATATGTATCGTTTCTGCATAGTCATTTATAAGCGCATTTTTAACCCTACCGCTTGCCTAGCGCATAAACCATTATAATTTTGCATGATATTTTGCTTAAAACGTCCGCTGTTGTATACCTTGCTTAGCACGCAGTTGACAGCTTGTATGATGGGGCCTGACTATGTGCGGCCCGATGTCAATCTGCCGAAAGAATTTAAAGAGGTAAAGGGTTGGAAGCAAACCGAACCACGCGATAACGTAGTGATTGGAAATTGGTGGGAAATATTCAACGACCCACGCTTGAATGAACTGGAGGCACAAGTTGCCAAGGCTAATCAGTCCTTAATTCAGGCGGAAGCGCAATACCAACAAGCAGTACATTTGGTATTAAGCGCGGAAGCGCAATTATTTCCAACCGGTACGGGTACGGGTTCGTTTAACCGCTTTGTAGCCGCCAGTGGTACCAGTATTGCACCAGCCGGGGTTAGAAACCTGATCAACAATGGTTTATCGGCTACCTGGCAACCGGACTTATGGGGTAATGTTCGTCGCCAAATCGAATCTGATGTTAATGCAGCACAGGCCAGTGCCGCCACCATGCAGGCTTTACAGCTCTCTATACAAACCACTTTAGCCGCAGATTACTTTCAGCTTAAAATGCTGGATGCCGAAAAAGTGTTACTGGATGAAACTGTAGCCAGTTACACTAAAACGCTGGAGATTACTCGTAACCGCTATGCAGTGGGTGTGGCGGCAAAAAGTGATGTAGAACAGGCTTTGGCACAAACGGAATCGGTACGCGCCCAGGCAATCAATCTAGGCGTGCAACGCGCGCAATATGAACATGCGATTGCGGTTTTGATTGGGAAAGCCCCACAGGAATTGAATTTGGAAGTGGCTCCGTTGGATGCTCAACCACCGGCCATTCCTTTAAAACTTCCCTCTGAATTACTGGAAAGAAGACCGGATATTGCTTCCGCTGAACGTAAAATGGCGGCTGCGAATGCGTTAATCGGTGCAGCTAAAGCCGCATATTACCCTAATTTAAATCTGAGCATATCTGATGGTTATCAAAGCAGTTTATTAAATATTAATACTTTTTATACACTAGCCAAAAATTACTGGGCTTTAGGTCCTGCTTCCGGAGCCATGACACTCTTTGATGGCGGCGCGAAAAATGCCCAGTATAAAATGGCTATCAACAATTTCGATGCCACCGTTGCTAATTATCGGCAAACCGTTTTAACTGCATTTCAACAGGTTGAAGATAATCTGGCCGCCTTACGCATCTTGGAAGAAGAAGCAGATGTACAAAAGCGTGCGGTTGATGCCGCCAACCAAGCCTTGGCTTTAACGATTAATCAATACAAGGCTGGTACCATCAGCTATATTAATGTAATGACTGCGCAGGCTACCGCATTAACGAATCGGGTTACCGCTGTGCAATTGCAAGGTCAGCGCCTGAATGCGGCAGTACAATTGACCACGGCATTGGGCGGCAGTTGGAATTTAAACATGCTACCCAGTAGTGACGACATTGGTGATCAGATTAAATGGTCTGATTATCTGACCTTGCCCGGTGTGGATCAGGGTAAAAATGAAAACACTGCCAATGTGCCTTTTGCGGATTTATTGCAGATGCATTTTTTACCGTAGGATTTTGCTAGACACACAGTTACAATCTAGAATCAGTAGCACAATTTTTGAACGTCGCAAATGACTATAAAAGAAAACCCGATAGAACATAGATGCAGAATAAGGCGTTTGCAAATTGGAACACACTGCGTTATGAATTGAAATTGAACAGTGACCAAAGTTCTAAATAAGGTATAAATTTATGGAAGCCATTCGTAACATACTGACTGTAAAAAACGGCGAAGTTCATCTGCAATTGCCCCAGCAATTTTGGGGGCAAGAAGTTGAAATTATTGTGCTTGCTATGCAGCAAGCCACTACTTTTCAACTAGCATGCTGAATCACTAATGACATTTGGAAGCCATGATTTGTCCAAAATGCAACTATAAATTATCGGTAGAATCGCCAAGCTGTCCGCAGTGCGGGATCGTCTTTCAAAAGTATTTTAAGTATCATCCTAAACTTAGTGATCACGGCGATTTTCAGACGCCAGCAGAAGCTATCCCTCCCCGCCTGACAGCCACTAGCAACGAGTTATTAACAGAAACACAGCCAAGCAATCCAGCCAACCTTATTGGCGGGTTAATTATTATTGCGGGTCTGATTATTTGGAGTTGGCAATTGATAGGCCCGCCTATTGTAGCGAATGCGGCTGGAAACTCGTTTCTGCATATGGTTAATCTGCCGTTTCATGAGGCAGGACATATCATTTTCCGGCCCTTTGGCGCATTTATTACCTCTCTGGGAGGTACGCTGGGGCAGTTGTTAATGCCGTCTATTTGTATGGGGGTGTTATTACTAAAAAACCGTGATCCGTTTGCTGCCTCAGTTGCTTTATGGTGGATAGGTGAAAACTTTCTTGATATTGCGCCGTATATGAATGATGCCAGAAGTGGCACTTTACCGCTGCTAGGTGGCAACTTCGGCCATTCTGCACCGTATGGCTTTCATGATTGGCAATATTTGTTAACCGAATCTGGCCTGTTAGTTTACGACCATACTTTGGCTAAAATGGTGTTTGCCTTTGGCAGTTTCATCATGCTATTGGCATTAGCATGGAGTAGTTTGTGGTTATTTAAGCGTTATCAGCAACTAAAGTACTCTAACACTCACAATTACTATTAATTGGATTATGGCTGCATATGATGCTGATGATGCATTAGCATGGCATCATGCCCATGATCGTGTAATTGTGCATCAAACCAAGTATGTATTGCAGCAACCCATTCGGGTTTTTGCGCGGTAAAGGTGATGCTGGCACCTTGCGGTTCTGGCTTGTATGCAATTTGTATATCATCCGCTTTGGCTTTTTTTAAAGTTGCCAGACCCGGCATGTCTGCACCATGTATCGATTCTGGACCGGAATAATCCCCCACCTTAAATTTTTCTGCCAACTGTTGCAAATGCTGCCTGATTAACTGAATTTGTGCGACATCATTTGCATCGCGAACCACCACGCGTTGGATACCACCAGTTTCGGTCTTGCTAAACTGGTGCTGGGTTTTCTCCAGTTCAAAAGGCATTACCTGTGCGCCACGTTTAGCAACTTCAGCTTGTCGCAGTGTTTCTTCTGCCAGTAAGCCTTGCATTGACAATAGCAGCACTAATGCCAGTAAGCGTTGTATCAAACTATTTTTTGCTGACCGCATGCTTTTACTCCTAATCAATTTAGTCAAGACAACAGGCCAATAACGGCAGCTGCCACCCGCGCGAGTTAGACAGGCTAAAAGCCTCTAAGCTAGGTTGCACATCCCTGTGCAGTTTAAAGTTTAACGCATAGGCTTAACTTTAATTCCAATTCTTTTTAACTAGCGAATTAAGCGCTAGCAAACCATCGGCCTAGAACAATTGCGCTTGACCATAACTGCTATTAACGGTTGGAATGACACAAGCATTAGGATGATTACCACTATCCAATCGGCTGTAAGGCGTGGTTGGATTTGAAGTATTCCAAACCAAAGGTGGTTGAAAGCCATTATCCACCAAAGACAGATATCCGGCTTGCCCAAATAGTTGCGGACTCAAGCTGTTATTTCTTGATGCAATGGTAGCTGGCAATTTACTATAGGCAGCAATTGCGTTTAAAGCCAAATGTTGATTGGCAGTCACATTTGCTTGGTTCCAGGACAATGCATAAGTGCCTATTATCGGATAATGTCCCAAATAGGCTGCTTCGCCAGTCGGCGCAGCGCCATCTATGGCAATAAACCGATAGTTAGCACCGTTGGTGGCATTGCGTTCTGTGGTCTGGATACTCAAAGCCCACTGATTACCGTGTTTTGTTGTGCAGCTACTCACAGCGGATGAACAAGGCGGTTGTGGGTAGGGAGAGGGATTTGTCGTACCAAACCAACCATTGGTGCCATCATTAAAATCGGCCAGACATTTATCGACTGCACCTAAGCTGGTGGCATATTCCACATCGGTATATGGAGCCGATTGCGGTGTCGCCAGTTCTGGTGCGGTTGATCCCAGACACGGATACTGTAGCAGGTTGGCCAGAACAGCCACTTGTTGTCCCGCTCCATTTTCACGTCTACACAAATGCACCTGCGTATCTAATGGTGCTGACACGCCCGACCCTGTCGGAGCAGCCGCAATTAAATCGTAAAGTGTTTTAGTTGCAGTGATCTGAAACTGTGACCAATCGGAAACAGCCCCGGTGAACAGGCTGGTCAATTGTTGCTTGGTTAAGGTAGGCATACAATCAGGATTGGTATCATTACCCACAGTACAGGTTGAAGGTAATTGCCCCGTTGAAATTTCTGCATATTGCAAAGCATTGCGTAACACTAACGTGACAGGCACACCGATAATATGTCCGCCCAGCGCATGAATATTAGCGGTGGGTATCTGACCCGGTTGAATAGGGGCATAATTAAGCGTAGAACCTGCTGGTGGTAAGGCAACGTTATCCGCAGCGTAAAATACATCGGGGGTTATATCAGAAGTGGCAGCACTGGCTGGAATATTACCGGTAATACCATTCGCTGTGCCCGTTGCACTCACTGTAGAACACGAATAATTCCACTGATAGGTAGAGCCGCCGGTACTATAAGAACCGTTAATAGCTGTACATCCGGCAGTGGTTGGATCTGCCAGGTAGGTTAATACCGCGCTGGCATCGGTGGGATGCGCGACTGCATTCAAACCAATATAGGAAGCGCCTAAACGGCGTCTGGAAATCCAAAGTTTGGTTTTATGATGATTACTGGCATCACCTGTGGTTAAACCGGGTATTTTTGTATCATCGGTATAGCAATAAATGGCTGAGTAGTTGTCGTTAATAGCCGCTGTTGGTGAACCAGACAAATAGTTAAAATATATATGTGTCGTGGTATCGGTATTTGCACTGGTACCTGATAACGCGCCAGGCAGTGCTTTATCCAAACAAACTGCATTGGCCACTACTGTGTTTTTAACTAAAAAACCAAATGCGGGATCGTTAGCCTGCGAGCCAGGAATAAACAAGGATAAATCGGGCGTGCCGTCCTGTGGAGTTAAAGCCCAGGCATTAGCAGACAGCGCCAATGCCATAGCAACGGCGTTTAATTGATATTTGAATGATTTTTTCATGGAACATAACCTTTGCTTAAGGAGTAGCGGTGCTACCCTCAATTTAAAAATAAGTGGATAGGCATCAAATCCTCCTAAAGGCTTAACAATTAATCGTTACATCAGTTATAACCGCGTATCCTTAGCCAAAACGTTACTGAGTACTGACTAAGCGCTCTGCATGAGCGGTCTATTTTCATTATCAGCCTTAAAAATAAACCGCAAATACTTTAGTAACCATTAATATAAAAGCCTGCCTTTAGGAGAAGATACCGAGATCAGCAAGTGATAGCAGTAACCTGATTGCGTTTTTTACCAACCAGTAGCGATAACAGACCACCTATGAACAACCAGCTGGCAGCTGGAAGTGGAACAGCAGTAGCCGCAGCCGTTGATGTCCAAATCACGCCAGTATTGCTCAACGAAAAATAACCTGGCAACAGTGACATATTGACAGGACCATTTTTAGTAACCGTAGCGCCCGGAGAAGACAGATATTGGGCAACCAATTGATTCAAGCCGCCATTACCATAGGTAGAACTCAAATCATTCGTTCCCAAACCTTCACCAATGCCCCAGCTTACAAAGTTGGCGTTAAATCCTGCTTCCTGCAATGAGGTTGAGTCAGTCAATAAGCCGGTACCGGTTAAATTGATGGCAGACACCCTTTTACCGAAATAGGCTACATCCTGAGTAAAGGTAATGTCAGCAGGTGCGTAAGTAAATTCACCATAGGGTGGCACATTAGTGACTAATAGGCCTTGATTGGGATCTTTGTAGCCAGTAGCTGCATTGACACCTGCGATGTTGTATTCAATGGTATCCCCTGCTGCCAAGGCCCCGCTAACCCAAGTGTTATAGGTAGGATCGAGGGTATAATTTAAAGTTTGACCACCGCTTAATGAATTAGCAGCACCTACAAAGTCACCCACAACAACACCCAAATCTGCGTTATAGGAATAACCCGTGTTGATATCGAACGCATTCAAAAATACATCATTTGCTACCAGACTACCCGCTTGGGCGGCTTGTACACTACTCGCCAACACTATACCTAGTGTCAGTTTCTGGTAAAAACCCCAATTTTCCGTTTTCATAAAGACCTCATTAGCGTAATTTGCCATTAGATTGATTTAAATTGCCTATGTCTCACCCTATTGCATCCCTTGCACCGAAAACAAAAAACTGAATAATCCGCCTGTTTCGTTATGTCCATTAATACATAACGTAAAACACTTTTGTATAGGGTGTCAAATATTTCATAGCAAATATATTGTTTCTTTTTGTGAAACAGTACCGCTATTCAAAAATAACATACCGCAAATTATGCACTCTACGACTCATTTATGAGATTTAACCTTGTTTAAATATCAACATATTGCTGTATACACCCAAACAGTGATATATATATGAATATATATTGAAACCAGGGTGCAACTATGCACAGAAATCAATCCGAATTACCCGATCAAACATCCAGCCAGACTGAAAAAATAGCGAATAAAACCTTCTGCTGCCTATTTAAAAGCGGGGTTTTAATCATTTCAAACGCGACGGCTTGTTGGGCTGAACCTGCAGGCTTACCGGTTCCGGTGAATAGTCTCAATCATCTGACTAATCCCAGTTTGCACAACACGGTGAATGTGAGTACGGTTGGGGAAGCCACGGCTTCGATTAGCAGCGATGGGCATACCATGACCATTGATCAAACCACCGGCATGGCTATTCTGGACTGGAGCAGTTTTAATATTGCACAAGGTAACACCGTGCAGTTTGTGCAACCCACCAGTACCTCGGTGGCTTTGAATGAAATAGGCCAGAGTGACGCCAGCCAGATTATGGGTCATTTGCTGGCCAATGGTCAGGTGTATCTGGTCAATACCAATGGTTTTTTATTTGGCTCACACTCTGTAGTCAATACGAATACGCTGGTGGCAAGCAGTCTGGAAATCAGTGACAATGTTTTTCAGCAAGGCATCACCAATGTGGTGACTAATGGCGCCCCCACCACCAACACGGGCAGTAATTCGACAACAACGCCCGTTGCTGCTTTAAGTGGCAATAGCAATAATAGCGTGGAAATATTGGTGGAAAAAGGTGCCAATATTAAGGTTGCTGATAAAGGCCGGGTAATTTTAGCGGCACCCGTGGTTGAAAATGATGGCACCATCAGCGCCCCGGATGGCCAAGTTATTCTGGTGGCGGCAAAAGATAAAGTATTTCTGCAGGAATCCAGTTCTGCGGATTTACGCGGCTTGCTGGTAGAGGTTCAAACTGGCGGCAGCGCAAAAAATCTGGGTACTATTATCGCTGAACGTGGCAATGCAACCATGATGGGTTTTGCCGTTTCTCAGCAAGGAGTGGTTTCTGCCAGCACCTCAGTTGCCTTAAATGGCAGTGTGCGCCTGTTGGCTAGAGAAGGTGCGCAACTGGTTAATACCTCGGTATCTAACACCACGAATTATTTGCTGGAACCCGCCAGTGACAGTACCGTGCGCAGTAACGATTTGGGTGATGGCTTGGGTAAACAAGCAACAGTGACCATGAGCAAAGCCAGTAACACCACAGTGACACTGGATGATTCAGCCGGTAGTGCCGTATTGGGATCTAAACAACCGCAATCCATAGTCGATGTGGAGGCTGGCTATATTGATATGCAAAATGGCTCACAAATTGTGGCGCATGATGGCTTGGTCAATTTAACAGCCAACCAGTCGCCCACTACCAGTAATAGCCATTTTGGCACCCCTCCCACTCTCACGGCCAGCAATAACAATACTAGCCGCATATTATTAGAAACAGGCAGTAGCATTGATGTTTCTGGGGTACAAAACGTGGCAATGGCCATGTCCAGCAATATTCTGGATGTCAGTTTATACAGTTATGAATTGCGTAATGATCCCACTCAAAAACACGGGCTGCTGTATGGAAAAAATGTTGAGATCGATATGCGGCAAGGTACTAGCTTGGCCGATATTTCTGAAGCAGAAGCGGCTATCAAATATTCGGTTGCCTACCATAACAGCCAAGCAGGTACGGTTAATTTAGCCTCTGAAGGCGATGTTATCGTACAACATGGCGCTAATATTAATATTTCCGGCGGTTCTATCGCTTATCAGGCGGGAGAGATTCAAACCACTGAGTTAGTCTCAAATGGCGTGGTATATAGCATGGCTACTGCCAGCCAGAATTTAAACTATCAGCAACTGATTACAGTTAATACCTATCAAGCCGCTTATACACAAGGCATGAATGCCGGCAAAGTAAATATCACTAGCCGTGATGTGCTTTTGGATGGTGCCATTCAGGCTAAAACCATCGCAGGCGAATATCAACGCAATGTCAGCAGTTTACCCAGCGCGGGGCAACTGGCAATCGATACCAGCTGGACAGGATTATTGCAACAAGATGTGATTTTTACCAACACACAAAACCTGACCACTACACCCGACTTAGCCAGCGCGGTTACTTCGCCATTGTATTTGAGTAATACTTTGTTCAGCCAGGGTTTAAGCAGTCTGAATCTGAAAACGGGTGGCGATGTTAGCATAACCCAGGATACGAACCTGACCTTGCCCGCACTGGGAAATTTAACTGTACAAGCCGGGTCTATTTCTGTTGAAGGCAATATTAGTGTACCCGCAGGCACCGTGGCTCTTAGCACTAATGTGAGCAACAATCCGGCTGGAGCTAAACCGGATGGCATTATCTCGCTAGCGAAAGGCAGTGTCATTGATAGCAGTGGCGTATGGGTGAATGATTTGCTGGCAATGTATGATCACCAGCCATTACAGACTTTACCCATCAATGGCGGCAGCATCAGCTTACAGGCACAAGGCGATTTATTATTGGAAAAAGGCGCAAAACTGAATGCCAATGGGGGTGCCTGGTTACAAAACAATACTACACTCAGCGCTGGTTTAGGTGGAAACATCAGTCTCAGTACAGCGGGTATCGGCGCTAATAGTAATACTCATTTACTGCTGGGTGCTGATTTGTCTGCCTTTGGTTTGAGTGAGGATGGACATTTGTCTATTGCTGCCAACAGTATTGATATTGTTGCAGACCCTGCCCTAACCAGCACAACGTCCAGCACCTTATTTCTATCTAACCACTTTTTCGAAAAGAGTGGCTTCAGTACTTATACGCTTACCGCCAATAATGGCGACTTATCTGTCGCAGCCAATACCACTTTGAATTTACAGCAAACTAATTGGCAATTAACGGCGGCGGCTTATAACATGGCGAGTGGTACGCCGTTACAAAATTTAACCGCGCCTATCGAATTGTCCGGTAGTCAACGCAATCCGGTCAATTTAAATTTGAATTTATCGCAAACTGTAGAGGGCGTTAATCCTGCAGCAAGCTTGAGCATAGGCAAAAATGCAGTTATCAATGCAGATCCACTGGCGAGTATCCGTCTCACATCCGACGCCAATATCAACATTGATGGCCGTTTGAATACACTGGGTGGTAGTATCGATATAAGTATTACCTCCCCGGCCAATAGTAGCTCTGATCCCGGTTACAATGCCAACCAAGCCATTTTATTAGGTGCTGACGCTTATTTAAACGCCAGTGGCGGCAGACTACTAACCCCCAATAACCGTAATCAGTTACTGGGAACCGTACTGGATGGTGGCACGATTACCCTTGCTGCAAACCGTGGTTACATTCTAATGGAAAGTAGCAGCACTTTAGATGTTTCCGGTAGCCAAGGCTTATTAAATATTAGCAATGCCCAGGGTCTGCAAACAGAAAACATAGCATCAGCGGGTGGCAGCATTAATCTGACTGCTGCCGAAGGCATGGCCTTACAAGGCCAGTTTTATGCAGCGGCTGGACACGGGCAAGTAGCCACCAACAACGGTGTTGCTGCCGGGGGCAGCCTGAATATTTCTCTGAATGCGCAAAATCGCGGCGAACCCCTGAATGTCAGCTTTCCAACCAGTGAACGTATTATTCAGCTAAGTGCCAAGCCCAGCGTTTTACTCAGCGATGCGCAAATGAGTAGCGGCATTATCCCTGCCAGTATTAATGGTCTTGCCAATATTTCTGCCAGCCAAATTCAGACTGCGGGTTTCGATCATTTAAGCTTGGACACGTTTATCAATGCTCAAAGCATGTTTGCACCTGAGCCCTTAGTGGGTGCGGTGCAAATTGTGGGTGATTTGAATTTGACAGTAAAACTAAGCATAGACCTTGACACCCCTATTCTCACGCATAGCTGGACTGGACCAGCGGATAGCGGCCAAGTAACGGTTACCACCGATATGTTTACTTTGGGTTCCAGCCAAAATCAAACCACCCTGCCAGGAAGCCTGACTAATTCCACCAGTAACGCTTTTAATGGCAAAACACCCGCCATTTTAACCGTGAATGCTGACACTATTAATTTACAGGGCGCCAGTGCATTGAGTGGTTTTAACCAGACACAGCTGTTAAGCAGCGATGCTATCAGTTTAATTGGCGTTAATCCCAACGGACAAAATAACTTGCTGGGTAGTCTGCAACTGACTGGCGAACTGGATCTGGGCGCGCGTGCTATTTTTCCAACCACTATGACGCAATTCAGCATTACTATTGACGCTACGCAAAGCCCAAATGGCTTGGTGAAAATTTTACCCAGCCAGGCAAACCGGGTTACCCCGTTGTCGGCAGGTGGTGAATTAACCATTAATGCCCCTATTATTGATAGTTACGGGGTGATGCTGGCACCGTTTGGCACCATCAATCTGGCTGCATCTTCAGCCTTAACTTTGGAAGCGGGTAGTTTTACCTCTGTGAGTGATTTTGGCATTGATACCGCACAGGGAAAAAACATTGCTCCGCCTGTTACTATTCCTTTCGGCAAAACAGAGGGCAATGCTAGCTATTGGTATTATCCCATTGGTAGCTCACAAAATATTCTAAGCGGTACTCCGGAAAAAGCCATCAGTCTGAATAGCCCCAATATTAAGTTGTTAACGGGGGCTACTATTAATCTTAATGGCGGTGGCAACTTATCTGCCTATGAATTTATTCCTGGCCCAGGCGGCAGTATGGATTATCTGAGCGCCAGTTATCAGCACAGTTATGCAATAGTACCCACCTTAAACGCTGCCTATGCGCCATACGATGCCTTGGCCACTGCAAGCAGCGGCCTGAGTCTGGGTGAAAACATTTATTTAAGTGCCAGCGCAGATGGCTTGGCCGCTGGAAATTATGTATTACTGCCAGCCATTTATGCCCTGCTGCCCGGCGCATATTTAATTACACCGCAAGCCAGTATGCTGGATATGGCCGCAGGAACCACCTATACCAGCAGCGATGGTGCTACGGTAGTTGCAGCTTATACGGAAACGGCAGGCAGTAATGTCGTAGCCAGCCATTGGCAGGGTGTTGAGGTGCAATCTGGACAAGTTGCTTTTGATTATTCGCCCTATCAAGTCACCACAGCCAGCAGCTTCTTTACCAGCCACACGCCCAGTACTGCTGTTGCTTCATTACCCGAAGATGCAGGCAATCTAAGTTTACTAGCCAGCCAAACTTTAAGCATAGATGCCGACATTATGGCCAAAGCCAGTACGGGTGGTTTGGGGGGGCAGCTCGACATTAGTGCCAATAACATCGATATCGCCAATAGTGCCCCTGCTACACCGAGCGCTAATATTACTCTAACTGCCAGTGGCTTAAATGCATTGGGTGTAGACAGTATTTTAGTGGGCGGCGAACGCAAACGCAGCAGCACTGGCACGACTGTAACAGTCAATGCCGAAAACGTGAATGTGGAGGCCAATATTGCTTTAAAGGCACCGGAAATTATTTTAGCAGCCAGCCATTCTATTGATGTCGCCTCAGGAGCCAGCATTAGCGCGACGGGCAGTTTAAACCGCACCGACACACAACTGACTATTGTTAACGGTAGTAGCAATAACAACAGTGGCAATGGTGCTTTGTTAAGAGTATCGAATGCTGGCCAAGCTAGCGTCGTGCGCAATCATGCCGCAACAGATCCGCTTGCGGGTTCGCTCACCATTGAAAGTGGTGCAAGCTTAAGCGGCGCTGGCTCCATATTGCTGGATGCCACTGGTAGTGGCAGTTTACAAGGCAGTATTCAAGGCAGTACACCCAACACCACCTTAGACACTTTAACCTTAAACGGTAGTTTAATCACACTGGGCGGTACCGCCACAGCAAATACTGGCTTCCAGTTAGCAGACAACACTTTAAATACCTTGAAAGTTGCTAATTTGCAACTGCTCAGCGCCAGTACTATCAATATTGCAGATACCATTAATTTGCATCTCAGTCATTTAACGCTGGATGCCAGCGGGCTGATCGGCACAGCTCATGATGGGCAAATCGCCACCATCAATGCCGATAGCGTGGTATTACAAAACAGTACAAATCAGGCTAGCAGCCCCATTAGCGCGGGTACACAACAATTAAATTTATTGGCGAATACCATTACGCTGGGTAGCGGTCACTATGCTCTAGGTGGATTTAAGCAAATTAATTTAGAAGCTAATCAGCATGCTAATGCTGCCCTGAAAGACAGCGGCACAGGCAGCCTAACTAGTGTGGGTGACATGACGATCACCACGCCAGTCTGGACTGCATTGGCGGGTGCCAATACGACTATGACTATTGAAAATGGCCATTTAACCACATTGGCCGATGGCAGTGCGGTTAACAACGCTGCGCTAGGCGCCAAACTGCAGTTGACCGCCGAACAAATTGATCTGTATGGCAATATTGCAATAGCCTCTGGGGTGGTTAATCTACAGGCAGCACAGGATGTAAATCTGCATACGGGCAGCAGTATTGATACATCAGGCCAAGTTATACAGCTGGGTAACGATCAAATCGGTACGGGTGGCGGTAGTATTTCGTTAAAGAGTGATACAGGTAATGTGACGGTAGAAACGGGAAGCAATCTGAATGTGTCCGGCTCTATATTGGGTGCCAATGCGGGCAGTGTGTCACTCAATGCCGCTATGGGTACGATCAATGTAGCCGGCACTCTACAAGGCTTTGCTTATCAGGGCGGCACGGGCGCTAGTTTTAATTTAAACGCACAACATATGCTGGGTAATTTTTCCAAAATTAACTCTTTATTGCAGGAGGGTGGTTTTGATGGTGATTTAGCTCTCAGACTGGGTGAAGGCAATCTGACGATTGGCGCAACTGACAAAGTACAGGCACAGAATATTTCTCTGATCACTGATAATGGCTTGATTAAGGTGTATGGAACACTGGATGTGAGTGGCGCTCAGGCGGGTAGCCTGCAATTGGCCGCAAATAAGGGCATCCTGATAGAAAGCGGCGCAACGCTGAAAGCAGTTTCGACAACGACCACACATGCCGATGGCAGTATCAAATTAAGCTCTGATCCGTTACCTGTTAATGGTATAAATAAAGGTATTGGTGTGGTGATTTACAACGGCGCAACACTAGACGCAGGCAAAAGCAGTGTTGAAGTACTGGTTAATCGTTTAAATAACCATGATGCTGCTGTCAATATTGCCAATAATACCGTATTGGGCAGCGGGGCTTTAAATGTCTACGTCATGGCGCATTATGCTGACCTTACCCCAACCGATGCACTTTTTCAACAATGGCTGACAGACACTCAGCATTATTTAAATGCGGCCAGCACTAACACGGATTTAAACACCCGCTTGGCAGGCTTTAACTTGTTACCCGGACTGGATATACAAACTCACGGGAATTTAAACTGGAATATCTCTACAGCTTTGACCAATCAGGTCAGCACACCGGGCTTACTTAGCATAAGAGCCACTGGCGACATCAATTTTCAGAAAACGCTGAGTGATGGTTTTGTACCGGGTAATACCGCCCTAACCTTACAAAGCGGCCCTTCCTGGAGCTATAACATTGTGGCAGGTGCCGACTTAAGCAGTGCAAACAATCAAGACACCTTAGCCAGCAGTAACGGCTCTGTGCATATAGGCAGTGAGACCAGTGTCAGAACCGGTACCGGTAATATTTATGTTGCTGCCGCTGGCGACATTACCCTGACCGATTTTACCTCGACTATTTTTACGGCTGGCGAAAGTGGCTCTATCCAAGATCCTTATAAAGCCTACCGACCCACAACTTTCAGTGTTCAATATCCTGTGAATGGCGGCAATCTGACGCTGAACGCGGGTGGTAATATTGTGGGTGCCAGTACCCCGCAATTAATGTCTGACTGGTTACAACGTTCCGGCAGTTGGACGGCAAATAGTAGCACGGTGAATAGAAACAACTTGCCAACTGCTTGGGGCATAGATTTCGGCAGCTCGGTGGCAGCCATTACAGGTGCCTATGGCGTCAATTCCAGCCTGGGCTTTATGGAAAATATAGGGGCTTTGGGGGGCGGTAATGTCACTGTGCATGCGGGTGCCAATATTCAGGACTTATCGGTCATGTTGCCCACCACCGCCATTGCCAGCTTACAGAACGGCAGTATGACACTACAGGAAAACGGTGGTGGTAATTTACTAGTAACTGCGGGGGGTAATATTGCAGGGGGTGTTTTCTATGTCGAAAAAGGAACTGCAAATATCTCTGCTAATGGTGCGATTACCGGCGGCACAGAATATTCGTCTGGCCCGATTTTCGCTTTGGGTGATACACAATTTAATGTTACCGCTGCAACTGGGCTGGATGTGGGAGCAGTGCTCAATCCGTTTATTATTGCTCAAGCTGGTGTGCAAAGCTCTAAAACGAATTATTTCAGCACTTATACCGAACAAAGCGGGATTAACTTACAAAGTTTGACTGGCGATATTAATCTGAATAACAACATCAGTTTGATAGAGAATCAAATCAGCACTTGCAGCGATTTGGCCTGTGAGCAAACGGATTTAGTCTACCCGTATTTAAACGCCGAGACCGAAATTGCACCCTTGTTAGCCATGTATCCCGGCAATTTACATGCTTATGCTTTAAGCGGCAATTTGGCAATTAACCATAATCTGAGTTTGTATGCTGCGGCCAACAGCAGTTTTAGCCTGGAAGCCGCCGCCAATATAATACTGGGCGATAACGTGGATTTAACCCAATTAGATATTAACCCGACACAGTATCTGGCGGTTCTGACACCGTTAAATGCCAACAATTTTACTCTGGACACTGCTTATTGGCTAAATCAAAACAGCTACGAAAACACCAATGCCCATGCCGCCGTTCCAGTACATAACAGCGATACCCAACACAATAAAATAATCTCTGCTAAAGGTAGTATTCTTGGCACGGGCAACAGCGCCTTTATCATTTCCGCCAAAGCCACCGATATTAGTGCGGCTCTGGATTTAAGCAATTTGAATTTATCTTTGCAAAATCTGAATAGTACTTATCAGGATGTCAGTAGCCTTAGCGTGGGTGGCAATATCAGCTATACCGCTACTCCAGATCCGGTATCTGGTTCTTTTACCAGTTCCAAATCGCCCGGCATACAAATCGCTGGCCCCGGTTGGCTGAATGTGTGGGCGGGTGGCAATATTGATCTGGGTATTTCAAACGGTATCACTAGTGTGGGCTCTCTATACAACACCGCGCTTCCCAGCCTGGGTGCCAATATTACTGTTTTAGCTGGGCAACCGGCACTGCAAATTAGTATATCGGTAGACGATTACCTGCAAACTTATGTATACAATCCTGATTATGAAGCCTCTTTACAGCAACAATTACAAACATCACAATCCGTTCCCTTAGCAACGGCTTTACAGAACCTGATTGCCGCGATCAATACCAGCAAAACCAATCTGGCACAGGCTAAAAACAGCAATAGCAGCTTACAAGCCGCAATCAGCGTGTTATTTTCGCAATTTAACTGGGTGGATACGGCGGTGAATACCAGCGAGGGAACAGCCGCATATCAAGTCGGTTATGATGCCATAAAGCTGCTGTTTCCTGATCCGGGCAAGGGTAATATCACTTTGAATTTTAGCGAAATCCAAACGCAGGCAGGAGGCAATATTAATCTGCTGGCACCCGGCGGACTAGTGAATGTTGGTCTGAATGCCTCAGACCTTTCTATCAGCAAATCGGCTGATCAATTGGGTATTGTTGCCCAAGGCCAAGGGAATGTAAACATTCTCACTTCCGGTGATGTACAAGTAAATCAATCAAGAATATTTACGCTTGATGCGGGTAATATAACCGTCTGGTCCTCCGAGGGTAATATCGATGCCGGACGCGGGGCTAAATCATCTCTGGCTAGCGAATTCCCCATTGCTAACTACGATGCATACGGGAATCTGATCCTGACCTACCCTGCCACGGTTTCAGGCAGCGGTATCCGCGCTCAATCCGGCTATAACAGCACTGAGATTGGCAATATCAGCCTGATTGCACCGCATGGTGAAGTCAATGCTGGTGAGGCCGGCATAGGCGGTAACAATGTCATCATTGCTGCACTGATTATCGGTAATCCAGGAAATATACAGAACTCTGGCTTTAGTCTGGGTATTCCACAAGCACCCAGTACGGTTATCGCAACTGATAGCACAGGTTCTGCTTTGGCAGGTATTACCAAGCAGGTCAGTATGAATTTGAATACGGAGGATGATACCTTAACCAAACAATCGGCCAAATCTGAAAAAGTGGCTATTTTAGACACTGAAATTCTGGGCTTTGGGCAGTGTAGTGTCGCGGATATTAGAAAGGGTGTATCGGGGTGTGGGGGGGATCACTAGAGATGATTGGCGTTTTAAAAGGGGTAAGATTTACCAAGCAACGGCTTTTCAAGCAAACCATAACTGCTTAGCTACCCGACTTTTGGTGATGGAGTCTCTGTGGGTAGCAACGCGGGCGGAGACAATTGTACTTCTTTCCATCGCGCTGCATCAATTGAATCCCATAGATCGTCCATAGCACCTAACGTAAAGTTAAGGGGCACCGCGATTCTACGGCGTCCTGCTTGAACATTGGGTTGGAGGTCATACGTACTCGATCTTGTTTAAGCATACACCTTTGAATTTAGCTGCTCTAATTGCAGTTCCGACTTCAGTACCAACAACAATAACAGGGGATTGTTCATGAGCCTGTGCAAACTCTAAATCTGTGCGATACATACCTAGAGAAATGGGGAACTCGACACCTTTGAACCGAAGTCGGCTTGTGCCAAAAACACCTGCGTAGCATTCGCATAGATCACAATAGTAAAGAAACCGAATCCCCAATGATGTGCTCTTATCAACTTCTAGAATGTTGCGTATAACAAGCCAATAATGTTTTGGTTGAGATGGCAAGGTAATAAATTCAATGCCATTTATCTCATGGTTCTCGCAAAAACTCTTGAATTTATCCGAAACGATTGTGTAGCCATCATATGTTGAACTGATGTCCATGCTTTTCTTGTGAAGCCTAAAGCTTGGATCAATATAATCATGGTTAATTTTCCTTCCGCATTTGGGACAAGTCGCAGGATGTTGTCCACCATTTTTCAGAAAACGCCAGTCAAAAAACTCGCGCTCTCCATCTAGTGCACGCTGTGTTTCTTCTCCGAGCATATAGCTGACGTTGTCGTGACTCGAAAGGCTATAACCGATAAGCTGCTTTGTCATGATGCCCAACAAGTTATTAAGCTGATAACAGTAAATCTGTCCCTAAACCTGTGTCGCAACAATAAATTTGTAAACTGCAAGAATTTTTCCTTTCCGAATATCATCCAAACCGAATCAATAGCTGAAATTGGAGGATGTCATGTTGACTGTTCCTGCATACGTGATTCAGACGCTAGAGTCGCTGTTTAGCTTACGTAATATTCTGGATTAGAGCGCCGCGATTGTCATTAGCTCGGGTGTGATGAGTTTACGAACCGCACCATAAAGCCTTAATCGCCGCCATCAAACTCAAATTTTTAGATTGGTAGAAAATACATGGTTAGGTCTTTCGATGACACATTTAACCTCTAATTAATACTTATTTTAAGACAAATATGTGTTATTGAAAGACCTGGCCATATTGATTCTGAGTGAAGCTGACCCATAGGCGATAATTGGTTTAATATTAACAATTTAAGCTATAGTATCTACAGTACTTTGCTTATCAAGAGTTACAGACAAACAATTTAGTATTTTCATTAAATTTCGATTCTTGTAATTAAGAAAATATCTAGGTTGGTGTATTTTTCAATTTTTTAGGAGAAAAACATGTCAGATGAATATATTAAACTGATTCGAGATAGCCTCAGATCAAAATCGCACGGGATTATTAGTCGAGGAAATCAGCCCAAAGAAAGTGGTGATGATGATGTAAATTTGCTTACCAAACATGTAGAAGCCAGATTTATCGGTCTTACTTCACATTGCACAACCATACATCATAAAGCTTCTACTATTAGCTTGGAACAATCCACATTACTAAAATCACGAACATATAACAAACTAAATGATTGGTTGAGAACTGGTGCTGGTAGAGCCGCTCCTATACGATCTTTAGATTTACAGGTAAAGGCGGGTAGCCAAATTATTTCTCCGCCTTATGATAGGGAATGGAGTTTGGGCGTTGCGGATGCTTTCGGCGCAAAAGCTGATGGGAAGTTTCTGACGTTACAGCCTAAACCATACGATATATCGGCAGCTGGTGTTGGATTTATTTTACAGTCATCAACGCGATTAATGGCCGAGATAACACCGCAGGGAAATTATCAATTTAGTGTTATATCATTTGAAAATCATCATCCTGATTATTCGTCTCTAGGAGGATTAGGAGTAACCGTTGTGCAAACCAGTAATAATTTAACGACTTTTTCCAACAACATTGCATTGTGGAGTGATAGTAATTTTACCCCATTTTCAGGCATAAACGGTAATGGACTGCTATCCGACACAGCTAACATAGGTTTATTTGGCCCATTTGGTTCAGATAGATTAACACCTTTTACTATCATACTTGAACCGGGTGAAAACTACCTAATTTGGATCTGGGCTTGGCAATGGACAAATGTTCCCGATAATTCCAGTTTTCTGGCTATGCTGAATGTTTCCATACCTTTTATTTCTATTCTGGCAGGTATTCCTCCTATGACTAAATGACAAGTATTTACTTGCCGATAACTCATTATTTGAGCAATGGGTACAAAGCGCGAAGGATGTGGAGAGTTTACGAACCGCACCATAAAGCCTTAATCGCCGCCATCAAGCTCAAATTTTTAGTTTGGTAGAAAATACAAAGTCAGGTCTTTCGATGACATATTAAATATCTAATTAATATATATTTTTAAGTTACGGCTTAAGCCTCCAGAGCTAACTATAGCTTATAATACCTATTCAAAATCATCCCAACAGATACCAACCCGTGCAAACCGATAGCCTTTTCTACCGCTTGTTCCAAAACTGGCCGCAGTTAGCTTTAAGCATGTTGCAATTACCGTTTCAGGCCGATAGTTATCAATTTGTTTCCGAAGAAATCAAACAAACCAGCTTTAGAATCGATGGCATATTTAAACCAACTGCTAACGATTCTACGCTACCGCTAATCTTTGTTGAAGTGCAATACCAACCGGATCAGCACTTTTATGGCCGTTTTTGCAGCGAGATCATGTTGTATTTATACCAGCAAAAACCAGGACGGGATTGGCTGGCTTTTGTGGTTTATCCTAATCGGGCAACGGAAAAACCACCCGCAGCAGAGTTTTCTTTTTTACTCACGCTACCACAAGTGAAGCGGCTTTATCTTGAAGATTATCAACATAGCAATGACCCTGCTTTCACATTATTAAAACTACTAGCTTGTACAGTTGCAGAAACTGCGCCATTAGTGCAAACTTTGCTGGCACAACAAACCGAGAATGGAACTGCACTCAGTAAGGATGTGCTGGAATTTATTGAGACTGTACTAGTCTATAAACTACCGAATTTGAGTCGAGAGGAGATCAGAATCATGCTAGCCTTAAATGATGTGCAATTAAAACAAACCCGTTTTTATCAAGAAGTAGTGGCAGAAGGTAAGATAGAAGGTAAGATAGAAGGTAAGATTGAGGGCGAAACCCAGCTGTTACTTCGACTACTAAACAAACGCTTTGGCCCATTACCGTTATGGGCACAACAAAAACTGGCGGAAGCACAAATCGAACATCTGGAAATCTGGGGGGAACGCATACTGGACGCCAACACACTGGAAGAAGTGTTTAGCGCATAGTGCGGATTATATATCATGGCTTTCTCAAAACGAATAGCAAAGATAATAATAGTTGGCCTAATGTCTTGTATTCGATAGATAAACTGGAAGCCTGAAAGCCATAATAAAAAGTTAGAAAGGCAACAGGGATGTATAAAACCATTAGCCCTATCGTTCCAACTTGGGGGTTTAATGATTGACGCATCATATTACCTAGAGAGTTAGTGCCTTTTGCTAACCAAAAACTGAGTGCTAAAATAACTAATATTAGCGGAAAAAATGTGTTTAAGTCTTTTTCTACGAATACTAAAGAAACCAGATAAATAATATAATAGTGTATGGGTACAACTGCCAAGGACGATGTACCTCTTAATGATAGCGCATGCTTGATAGCTGTTAGGCTTGATAACGCACTGATTATCCACACAAAGGCTAAACTCAACAAAACTACTGCAAAGCTACGGATATAAAAACCAACACCGACAGTACCCCATCTAATGAAAGAAAAACCCCGCCTTTCAGCAACAATACTCAACACTGCGGGTAAAAGCGCTAAACAGATAAGGGTAACAATTAATTTAACTTTATGGGTTTCGATTATTGGACGGTAATGCATAATGTAAAATCCAACTATATAACCCCATAACGGATAAACCATCCAGGGAGAAAGCGGATAAGTTGCACCTTGAACGCCAATATTCCCAAACACCCAATGTTGTAAATTTGTGATGAAATTATTTTCGGTAACTGGATCAAGATGCGGCCCAATTGCATAGCGAAACAGCGAAAAAGTTAAAATCCCTACTAGGCATGAAATAATGGGATTCTTCGAACACCGGATAAACTCAAGAACAACTCCCGATATAGCGATAAACCCCAGAAAATCTATTCCCCAGGCTATGCCTAAACTCCAAAATCCCAACCAATCAGCTAATAGCAGGACGGCTGTTTTATATAAAACCGGATACCAATTAAAATTCTTTAATTTATACGTTGACTGTATACCTGCACCAACCCCTGTCGCAAAAAAAAATAATACAGGCGCATAACTACTGACAACTAAAACAAGATCAAAAATTGAATGACTGTATAACTCTGGCTCTACTAGGTTATATCCGGCATGATTAACTATCATAAAAAGCGCAGCCAATCCGCGCAAAACATCTAACTCATCACAACCTAGCTGTGCTTTATTGATAGCATTCATAATTTGTTATTTCAGGTTATTATTATTGAATCATTTAGGTATAAATTAATCGGAACAATTATTGTTACCGGGATTAAGCCACCCACCCAAATCTTGGCTTTATTAGCATCTAGGCAGGTGGGGGTTAAGAAAATAAATCAGCTTAACTGAAAGACGTGCTTAACTCGCTAATCATCTGTGCCGGATAGGCTATTTATAACGCCCATTCCTCAAGAAACTGCTGATAAAACGCTAAACTATCCACTGTAGCGCCCCGTTGCCCAACTAAAGCGGAGGCAAACGTTTGGGCGCGTTGCAAGGTGATAGGCAAAGTCCAATTTTGTTGAATACCCCACAGTAACACAGCCGAAAAAGCATCTCCTGCACCCACGGTATCAACGACTGTCACCTGCGATTCAGGTGTAACATGGATAAAATCAAGAGCCGTGGTAACAGCAACTGCCCCAGCACTACCTCTGGTGACTATCAATCCGCTTAATTGATACTGTTGCAGAAAAGCGTGCATTTTGCTTTCTAGACTGAGTGGAGTTGGGTTGAGTAACTGTAATTCCTGCTCGTTGAGTTTTACCCAATCGGCCTCGGCTAGCCAGTTCTCCAGCATGGCTTTGTCCCACCACGGACTACGCAAATTAACATCAACAAATACTTTGCCCTGAAAGCGCATTTTTAAGCTACGCAAGGTTTGTCTGCAAGTCTCATGTCGCAAAGCCAAACTGCCATGGTAAAGAATATCTGGCTGAGGATCAGGAAATGCTTGTGATTCGATAAAATCATAAGCTTGATTATCTACAATTTGGTAGCTGGGCTCACCCTTGTGCAAGCTGACACTGACAATACCGGTAGGATGTGTGGCATCAATTTGCAAACCCGCTACGCTCATTCCCCAACCTTGCATTGCGTTACGGATTTGGCTGCCCGCATGATCATCCCCTACCCGACTAATGAATAAAGGTGATTGGCGAAAGGCTTGCAAATGCCAGGCTACGTTGAAAGGTGCGCCACCCAATACCTGCAATCCATCGGGAAAGCAATCGAATAATACTTCGCCGAAAATGGCGATAGTTTTGTTTTGCATAGTGCCGTTACCAGAAATTCTGTTTTAAGCGGTTAGATTAAACTAAGCCATAACTACTCACCCGGTTGATCAGTTACCTGGCTTTTGATGCTGGGCTGGGCGCCGAGATTAGTCAGATAAGTTGAAACACAATGCTGGGTTTCGGCTTTCGCCTCTACCCAGCCTACGATGGTTAACCAGCCAACGAGGGTTTAACGTAACCAGCCTTTACGTCTGAAAAACAGATACGGCAATAGAACGGAGGTGATCATCAAACCTAAGGCAAACGGGTAGCCCAACATCCACTCCAGTTCTGGCATGTGTTGGAAATTCATGCCATAAATGCTGGCGATTAAGGTGGGTGGTAGTAACGCGACAGAGGCCACCGAGAAAATCTTGATGACTTTGTTCTGGTTAATATTGATAAAACCCACAGTGGCGTCCATCAAGAAGTTTATTTTACCAAATAAAAATGCAGTATGACTATTCAATGATTCGATGTCGCGCAGAATTTGCTGGGCATCTTCCAGTTGCGTAGAGGTTAACAATTTACGACGCAATAAAAAAGACACGGCGCGCTGGGTATCCAGAATATTACGCCGGATGCGACCATTTAAATCTTCCTGTTCAGCAATATCGGCCAGAATTTGTGCGGCATCTTCGTCAGTCATGCTATGACTTAATACTTGTTTGCTAACCAATTCCAGTTCTGTATAGATATCTTCAAGCGAGTCAGCCGAATATTCTGCCTCTGCCCCATATAAATCCAGCAGCATATCACGACTATCTGACACAAACCCCGGCTGGGTTCGCGCCCGTAAGCGTTGCAGACGAAATACTGGCAACTCTTCATCACGTACCGAAAACAGTATATCGCCACGTAACACAAATGCCACGGGTATGCTACGGGCTTTGCCTTCCCTATCCAGCAAAAAATCAGAGTGGATATGAATTTCGTCTTGTTCAACATAAAAGCGCGCACTGGCTTCCAGATCTGTCAATTCGGCAGGATCGGGTAATTCCAGTCCGTAATGCTGACCTATCAGTATGCGCTGTGCCTTGGTGGGTGCCAACAAATCAATCCAGATAGGATTAATTGAGGCTAAATCGTGACGACAGGTAATCGCTACTTTAGACAGACGACCATTAACCAGTTCGAAAGCACTCATCTGTCCTTCGCCGCAATGCGGCTCCCTATCCCCCACCAATTCTTCGCGCAGGGTATCGGAAATTTCCCACAGTACATCGTCTTGCCGCTCAACCTGAATTTGCTCCCACACCAGAATAGCATCGTCCAATTCCAGTGAAGAGAGAATTTGGCCAATTTCTATGGCGGTGAGGCGGCGCAATAGTGTGTGTAATTCCACCATATGCTGTTTTTGCACTAGCGATGTGACCAGCTTACGTCGATGCATGGGTTGATTTTGCAACATGCTCTCGACTAGCCGGTGTTTTTTCAGCAGGTCGTTGACGGTTTGCAGGGACACGAGTGGCTCCAAAAAAATACGGTTACCTGCTAATAATAACCGACTTTAGCACTTAAAGTGCCAACAAACTCAAGCAAATTTGATTTTTTTACTTATTTGGATGCGCGAGGGTTGGGTAAATACTCGCTATGCCTGACATTTTGCCCTTCAATCATAAAAATCATGTATTCGGCGATATTTCGACAAAAATCGCCACAACCTTCCAGCGCTTTCATGATTTCCATAATATCCAGTGCGCGGCTAATCACACGTGCATCCTGCACCACAATACCCAGTTGATGCTTGATGCCTTCCTGCAATTCCAACTGACAATCATTATCGTACTTCAATAAGCTATACGCCAAATGTACGTCTTCATTTTCAAGTAAAAACAGCATATTCTGTAACATGAGTTTCACAAAAGTGCCGATTTTAACAATGTCAGTGAGTAGATCGGGATTGGGGTCACTGGATTTTGGATCGAACAATTTCAGGATGACTTTGGCAAAAATGACTATTTCTTCACCGATTTTTTCCAGTTCCGAGGCAATTTTAGAGGTTGCCATCACCCGGCGTAAATCATTGGCGACTGGACATTGACGAGCCAGTATTGCAATCACTTCTGCATCGGTAAGAATTTCTAACTGATTAACGTCCTGGTCACGCAATACTACTTTTCTAGCCATTTCAAGGTCGCCATCATGCAATGCCTGCATAGATTGATCAAGCTGAAACACAACTAGCTTTGCCATTTGCAGTTTCAATTCGTTTAAATGCTGCAACTGCCCATCAAATTGCTGCAAAGTATGTGTGTTGTTAATATTCTCGACTGGATTGCTCATACGTTGACTCACTCGATTAATCGCTGGCGAAACATAAATTAAAGAAATCTAATCAAAATTTATGACAATTTGAAGACAATTTTAAAATAACACCCACTTATCCAAAACAGATCATCCATGATCTGTCGCATTTTCAGGGTAAAACACACTGCGCATTTAAAAACTAATCAGTTTTTAAACACGACCATATTTATCTTTATAGCGCACAATATCGTCCTCACCCAGATAACTTCCAGATTGTACCTCGATCATCACCAGCGGGATGACGCCGGGATTTTCAAGGCTATGCACGACACCTAAGGGAATATAAATGGATTCGTTTTCAGTCACCAACAATTCCTCGCCATTTTTATTCACCGCAGCCGTGCCTTTAACCACAATCCAATGTTCAGCACGATGATGATGTTTTTGCACGGATAATTTTGCACCTGGCTTTACCACGATTTGTTTGGTTTGATGGCGATCACCAAAATCGACCAAATCATAATGTCCCCAAGGTCGATAAACTTTGCGATGCGATTGCGCTTCTACCCGCTGATTGGCTTTCAACTGATCAACGATCAGCTTAACATCTTGCACTCGCTCTTTAGACGCCACCATGATGGCATCATCTGTTTCAATGACTACCAGATTGTCTAAACCAATGACGGTAACCAGTTTATTACTGGAGTGTATAAAGGAGTTTTTGGTATCTACAGTTAGCACATCGCCTTTGATAGCATTTCCAGATTCGTCCTTCTGGGTCACATCCCATAATGCCGACCAGGAGCCCACATCGTTCCAGCCGGCATCCAAAGGAATTACCACTGCTGCATCGGTTTTTTCCATGACCGCATAGTCAATAGAATCGGCAGGACAGGTTGAAAACAAGGCTTTATCCAGCCTGACAAAATCCAAATCCTGCTTTGCCGCTTGCAAGGATGCCCGACAAACTTCTAACATTTTTGGGTTGAATTTTTCCAGTTCCTTGAGAAAACGTCCGGCTTTAAACGCAAACATGCCGCTATTCCAAAAATAATCACCACTCTCCAGATAACGCAGCGCAGTTTCATGATTGGGTTTTTCGACAAATTTAGCCACATTGTAAGCATTACCCTGCCGCACGCTACTGGCTTTAATATATCCGTAGCCGGTTTCTGGCTCAGTGGCGACGATACCAAACGTCACTAGAAAATCCTGTTCAGCCAGTTTACGGGCCTCATCAATGGCTGCATGAAAACTTTCGGTGTCGGCAATGACATGATCAGCAGGTAATATCAGTAATACATCATCTTCTGATTCTGCGCTCAGGGCAGCAATAGCCACTGCCGGGGCGGTATTTTTACCCACAGGCTCCAGCACAATGGCTGCGGGTTTGATACCAATTTCCATTAGCTGCTCTGCAAGCATAAAACGGTGGTCTTCATTGCAGACAGCGATGGGCGCTTTTAGATGTGTGACACCGTTCAATCTCAGCAAGGTTTCTTGTATCATCGTATACTCAGAAACCAAAGGTAAAAACTGTTTTGGATATTGGCTACGAGACAGCGGCCACAGCCGGGTACCGGAACCACCGGATAAAATTACGGGTATCATATTTTTACATCCTTTTTGGCTAATTTAAGGGGGGATTATTCCTCGAATAAGGCATCATAAATCTTGATTGTATCAAGCCCAGTATAGTCTAACATTGACGTAGCGATTAAGGTCAATGGTTACCAGGTAAATGTCTGAAAAAATCAAAAGAGCGTTGCTTCAGCCGCTGTTAAATTTATGCGCCGCGCAGGTAGGCAGCCGCCATATACAAGGCTGCAATAGAACGGGCTTCGCTGCATTCACCACTCAATAACAGCGTATCAATACGGTTAATATCCCAGGGTACCACTTCCAATTCTTCCGGTTCATCTCCAAACAGTTTTTCTGGATATAACTCTTCGGCCAAAAAAATATCGATAGTATGCTCAAGATAGGCGGGTGCCAGTGACACCGTATGCAGATGCTTTAATTTTCGCGCTCCGTAGCCCACTTCTTCTTTCAATTCCCGGTTGGCTGCAGCAATAGGCGTTTCGCCGGCATCCACTTTACCCTTCGGTAGTCCTAATTCGTAACGATGCAAGCCCGCAGCGTATTCTCTTACCAGCAACACTGTATTTTCATCCAGCATGGGCACCATTAAAACCGCCCCCATACTCATTGAGCGGGCCAAACGTTCATAGTGACGACTTTCACCACTACTAAACTCCAATTCCAGTGCTTCAATCCGAAACTGCCGGGTTTGAGCGATAATTGATTGACTACGGATGTGCGGTAAAATTTTGCTCATGACCTGACAAAATGAATTGATTGGTAACACCAATCGTAACAGAGTGATGATAGTATTGCTTCTGGTTTTTCGTTAGCATCGCCACTAAAGGCAATAGGCGTTTTACCTGCAAGGATAACAACAACTAATCAGGGCAAAATACCACACGGTGCTAAGGCACTCAGTATATCGCTAAAATAGCGACAGCCTAAAAAATATTAGCCCAAAGTTCCTATGGCATAGACGTATAAATATGAATTAAGGCGCAATAATCACGAAAGCTGATTAGTTATTATTAATCATCAGATTCAACAGGATAATCCCAAATGATCGCTTGGCAAGAAATAGATACTGTATTACTGGATATGGATGGCACTTTACTGGATTTGAATTTTGACAATCACTTTTGGCAAGAATTTGTACCTTTAAAATTTGCACAACTGCATAACTTGTCCGTAGCAGAAGCCAAACAACAATTAATGCCGCGCTTCAAAGCGATGGAAGGCCAACTGGAATGGTATTGTCTAGACTATTGGACAAAAGAATTGCAATTAAACATTATGGGGTTAAAGCAGGAATTGTCGGGACTGATAGCCATCCATCCGCATGTAACCGAGTTTTTGGACGCGGTACGCAGCAGTGGTAAACGCCTGATACTGGTTACCAATGCTCACCAGGACAGCTTAAACCTAAAAATGGAAAAAACCTCGTTACAGGTATTTTTCGATGCCATCATCAGTGCGCACGATCTGGGATTGGCCAAAGAGCAACAGGGATTTTGGCAAATTCTGCAAGACCAGCAGCAGTTTGAGAAACCGCGCACCTTATTGGTTGACGACAACTTAACTGTGCTGCGTTCTGCTCAGACTTTTGGCATCGCCCATCTGGTATCGATCAGTAAACCGGATAGTCAAGCACCTAAAAAAACCATTGAAGATTTTATATCTATTGAGGACTTTCGGGCTCTGATGCTGGGGTTGTAGTGCGTTGCGGCGACCGCGGTTTATGTTCTCGTGGCGGTCTTTTGCTATGCGGCATCACGCGTTCCCTAGGTAAACGTCGTTCCGGTTTAACGACATCGGCCATCAATAACTCTGGCGTAATTTGCTGCATGGGTATTTTTTCGCCAATAAAATCTTCAATATCCGGCATAGAGTAGGCGTATTCCTCGCAAACAAAACTAATGGCTTCACCACTGGCCCCAAAACGAGCAGTACGGCCTATACGATGCACATAATCCTCAACATCCTGAGGCAAATCGTAATTAAACACATGCGAAACGTCGGCAATATGCAAACCACGCGCAGCCACATCGGTTGCTATGAGCAAGTTCACCCGGTTTTCTTGAAAATCATTCAGCAGACGTTGGCGTTTATCCTGAGGCACATCCCCACTTAACAATGCGGTTTTATAACCGTTGGCTTGCAAATAATCATCCAGTGTTTCCGCACTGCGTTTGGTATTGACGAACACTATGCTGCGTAAGGGTTGATAGTGATTTAACAATCCTAACAGTAATGGAATTTTTTGCTCATTTGCTGGACAAAAAGCCTGTTGATTAATGGCTTTTGAGGTTACTTCCTCTGTTTCGATACGAATCAGCACTGGATTATTCATATGCTCATACGCCAGCTCTGTGACCTTGTAGGACAAAGTGGCCGAGAACAATAAGTTAAGCCGGTTTTCTGGTGGTGGCATGCGACGCAATAAAAAGCGGATATCTTTGATAAAGCCCAGATCAAACATACGATCAGCTTCATCCATGACGGTTACCTGAATATTATCCAGCGTAAAAGCCCCTTGCCGATAGAAATCGATAATACGCCCCGGTGTACCGATAATGATATCGACATTGGTTTTAATTTTGTCGAGCTGCTTTTGATAATCGGTACCACCGTAAATCAGCGCAAATTTCAGATTCAGATACTGACTCATCAACAGCGCATCTTTGTGAATCTGTATGGCCAGTTCGCGTGTAGGCGCTAAAATAATGGCACGCGGATTCTTGATTTTTTCGCTTTCATCGTTAATTAAATGCTGAAAAGTAGCCAACAAAAAAGTGGCGGTTTTACCCGTACCCGTTTGTGCCTGACCCGCAACATCTTTACCGCGCAAAGAAAGTGGCAAGGATTTATCCTGAATAGGCGTACAGTTTATAAAGCCTGCGTCGTTCAAACCCTTGATTATGGAGTCGGAAAGCTCCAGATTACTAAAACGTGTTTCCGTCAAATGTGTTTTTTTCATAGCCTAATAGGATAACTTAAAAATGGCTTTGATTGAAATCGATTGACAATTTCCTGCTTGAGAATCTATAGTTTCGACTTTCTAACTAATTGGAGAATGGCGTGAGTGACTTAGTCCTTCATGTGTCTGATGCTGATTTCAACGAAACCGTAATCAAATCCGATGCCCCTGTGCTGGTTGATTATTGGGCAGAATGGTGCGGCCCTTGTAAAATGATCGCCCCAGTTCTGGACCAAGTGGCTACTGAATATGCAGGTAAAATCACCGTTGCTAAACTGAATATCGACGATAACCCTAAAATACCGCAACACTACGGGGTACGTGGTATTCCAACGTTAATGATTTTTAAAAATGGCGATGTACAAGATACTAAAGTGGGCGCGTTAACTAAATCGCAACTGACCGCTTTTATCGATAGAAACATTTAATTTTATATTGTCGAACCGGATTTATCATAAAACGTTTTGATAAGTCCGGTTATTGCGTTAGAATTATTCGTACTTACACCTTTAGTAAAACCACCCTGAGTTATTCCAAAACTACCTCCCGCTGTAAACGGCTTTCTGCCGCTTTGCGTTTCTATCATTTCTCATAAACCATATGAATCTTACCGAGCTAAAACTAAAACAAGTCAGTGAAATTATTGCAATCGCCGAGTCTTTAGGACTGGAAAATATCGATAGAGCCAGGAAACAGGAGTTAATTTTCTGTATCTTGAAGAAACAAGCTAAGAGTGGCGAAGATATTTTTGGCGATGGCGTGTTAGAAATCTTGCAGGATGGCTTTGGATTTTTACGCACGCCTGGCGCCTCCTATCTTGCGGGTCCCGATGATATTTATGTTTCACCCAGCCAGATACGTCGCTTTGGACTACGCACAGGTGATACTGTCAGCGGCAAAATCAGACCCCCTAAGGAAGGCGAACGCTATTTCGCCATGCTCAAGGTTGAGAGTATCAATTTCGAATCGCCGGAAAACGCTAAAAATAAAATATCCTTTTCCAACCTGACCCCACTATTTGCCAATAAACGTTTCCGTCTGGAACAGGGTAATGGCACCAGTGAAGACTTAACTGCCCGCATCATCGACCTGATTGCACCTATCGGAAAAGGCCAGCGTGGCTTGATCGTTTCTCCGCCTAAAGCGGGTAAAACCATGATCATGCAAAGTATTGCCCATGCGATTGCCGAAAATAATCCAGAATGTTATCTGATTGTGTTACTGATCGATGAACGCCCAGAAGAGGTTACCGAAATGGAGCGTTGCGTACGAGGCGAAGTGGTGTCCAGCACCTTTGATGAACCCGCCACCCGCCATGTACAAGTGGCTGACATGGTTATTGAAAAAGCCCGTCGCTTGGTAGAACATAAGCACGATGTGGTTATCTTGTTAGACTCCATAACCCGACTGGCACGTGCCTATAACATGGTGGTACCGTCCTCCGGCAAACTGTTATCTGGCGGTGTGGATGCCAATGCCTTGGAAAAACCCAAACGCTTTTTTGGCGCAGCCAGAAATATTGAAGAAGGCGGCAGTTTAACCATTATTGCCACGGCACTGGTGGAAACCGGTTCCAGAATGGACGAGGTTATTTACGAAGAATTTAAAGGTACCGGCAATATGGAGTTGCATTTAGAACGCAAAATTGCCGAAAAACGTATTTACCCTGCCATTAATATCAATCGCTCTGGTACCCGTCGTGAAGAATATCTGGTTGATCCAGATGAGTTACAAAAAACCTGGATTTTGCGCAAAATATTACAACCTATGGATGAGTTGGCGGCTTCTGAATTCTTGCTGGGTAAATTAAAAGACTTTAAAACCACTGCTGATTTCTTTACCTCTATGAAACGTTAATCTGAAAACGGTGGGCAAAACCACATTGCCCACCTTTCTACATGACTATTTTCTAAGGTGATACCGAAAAAAGACCGTTTGTCCTAAGCTTGTGTAAAGATGCACGGTCATTTTTTGGTATCAACCTATAAATCGATTAATTTCCTTAAGCATTTCATTGATATCTTGCCTGGCAATGGCACTATTTAAAAGTTTAGTAGGCCAGCTGCAATTCAATAAATAGGTTAATGACTGGCCGCCCAACCAGTAAAGCCCACAGCGTTCTCTCTTCAAGCAAAACCCCGTCAAAACCCTACAACAAACGCGATTAAATAATTTTAATTTTTTCTAACCCGTTTGCCTTTGTTTTTATTAAGTGCTGATATAAAAAATTCATGCTTAAAATAAGGTTAAATTTGATATATTGGGCGATAAAATAATAACAAGGAGAATACCCTTGAGAACCAGCAGCCAGTTTTTTATCCAATTTATCCGACTAGCAGGACCGTTTTGGCAGTCTGAAAACAAAAACACTATCCGTGGTCTATCCCTAGGCTTAATTGTACTAACTGCCTTACAAATTGCGATTTCTGTGATTGTTACCGAATGGAGCGCCAATCTGTTCGATGCACTTGAACAACGTTCCATGACCCGGCTATTTACACAAATCGGCCTGATTATTTTAATTTTTGCCGCTAATATGGCAGTCACTGCGGCGCATTTAGTGGTGAAACGTCGCTTACAACTTGATTGGCGAAAATGGCTGACAGAGCGCATGATAGGACGTTGGATGTTTAATGGCCGCCATTATCTGGTTACACATATTGAGGGTCAGCACGACAACCCGGATGGCCGTATTGCCGAAGATATTCGTATTGCCACGGAATACGCACTGGATTTACTGCATACCTTATTGTTTTGCACCCTGTTATTGATTAGTTTTACCAGCATACTGTGGAAACTATCCGGCACTATTACCCTTAATCTGGGCCTGTTTAGCATTCCGGTTGAAGGCCATTTGGTCATGTTAGCCCTGATGTATGCGGCCAGTGCCTCTATATTGGGTTGGTGGATAGGTCGACCACTGACCACGGCAACCGACAATCGCCAAACCGTAGAAGCCAATTTTCGTTTTGCACTGGTCAAAGCCCGTGAAAACGCACAAGCTATCGCCTTAATAAAAGGCGAAAATCATGAAAACCCACATTTCATGCAATTATTTGGTGGTATCGTCGCCGCCTGGAATGAACAAACCAAATCCTGGGCACGGATTATCATGTTTAGCTCCGGTTATTCTGTGTTATCTATGGCATTCCCTATTTTAGTTTCTGCCCCGCGTTATATTTTAGGCAGTATTACTTTGGGAACCTTAATGCAATCTGCTCAAGCCTTTCAACAACTCGTCTCGTCTTTATCCTGGCCGGTTGACAATATGGGTAAAGTGGCAGAATGGCGGGCATCTGTTGAACGGGTACTTGGCCTTAGTAAGGCTCTGGAACAACTGGAACGCGAAATCGCCAAACCCGATCCGCATCGCATCCGTCTGGTAAAAGGCTCAGAAGGTATTTTGGCATTCCGCGATTTATGCATCTCCAGACTGGACGGTATTGTTTGTGTCTCTTATCTGAATCAGGAAATTATGGCGGGCGAACACATTCTCATCGACGGCAATGCTTTTACCGGTAACAAATTATTTAAAGCCATTGCCGGTGTGTGGCCGTGGGGCGAAGGCAGTATTGAACTTCCCGGTGATGAATCTTTATTTTTTATGCCACCACGCCCTTATTTACCTACAGACACCTTACGCGCTGCCATTTGTTATCCTTATGAAAGTAGTATATTTGATGAAAGTGCCTTGGAAGATGCCTTTTTACTGGCAGGTGTAAAAGATTTATATAGACTGCTGGATGAATCGGGTGACTGGGGTAAAAATCTGGAACGCGAACAACAACAGCGTTTGGGCATGGTTAGACTGATACTACAAAAACCCAAATGGATATTAATGCAGGATGCTTTTGCATCACTGGATCCTAAAGAAGAATTGGCCATGGTAAATTTAATTCATAAATTACTGCCAAATGCCACTACACTTATCATCAGCAAGCAACCAGCCATACAAGCACTACACCAGAGAAAAATAACACTTTGCTAATTTGTAAAGTCTGCGAGCCTGCTGTTTGCAGGCGCGCAGACGGGTTTTAAAACCTTGTCCAGCCGTATTCGTAATTGCGTTAGGCATTGAGAAAACCATGAAAGCGGTGTATACACAAAAACGCGGTAAAAAAATCCGGGGCGTCAATCTAGGTGGCTGGCTGGTTTTGGAAAAATGGATGACTCCCAGCCTGTTTGCCGGTATCCAAGGCGAAGACGAAACCGCCTGGTGTCTGGCAAAAGGCGCTGTGGCAGAAAAACAGTTACAGGAACATTGGCAAACTTTTATACAACGCCACGATTTTGCCTGGCTGGCAAAGATAGGCATTAATGCCGTGCGCATTCCCATTCCTTACTGGTTATTTGGCCCGGACTACCCTTACCACCCTAGCTTTGGCGACACACGCTACCCGTATGTCACTGGCGGTCTGAGTATACTGGATAAGGCTTTCGATTGGGCTGAGGAGTTGGGCTTACTGATCGTATTGGACTTACATACCGCACCGGGTTGCCAAAATGGCTTTGATAACGGCGGCCTTAAAGATATTTGCGAATGGCATACCCAGCAAAACTATCAGGATTATGCTTTAACCGTACTGGAACGTTTGGCCGAACGCTATCAACACCGCCCTGCCCTGCAGGGTATTGAGGTACTTAATGAACCACGCTGGGATATTCCTACCGATATTTTACTAGCTTATACACAAGCAGCTTATCAACGCATCCGTCAATACTGTACTGCCGAACAAGTAGCGGTAGTTTTTCACGATGGTTTCCGACCCTACCACGAATACAACCCGTTATTAGCCGCCAATTACGACAATCTGGTGTTTGATATACACCGCTACCAATGTTTTGTGCAGGAAGATGTAGACACCGATGTGCATGGACATCTGATTAAAGCAGCACAAGACTGGCGACTAGAGGCGGATGACATCATCAGCCATGCCAACTGCTGGACCTATGTGGGTGAATGGAGCTTGGGGCTTAACCCAAAAATGCTGGATTTATGGCAACAAGCCCCACAACAACCTAAAGCAAGTAGTATGGATGCTTTTCAACAAGCGCTGACTTACCGCGCCTATGCCGCCGCACAACTACTGAGTTTTGAAAAATACCTGGGCTGGTTTTTCTGGAGTTATAAAACGGAGAATATGCTGCATTGGTCGTTTCGAGATTGTGTCGCCAGCGGCTGGTTACCGGAACGGTTTGATTAATATTGATTTATCAATTAGGCTTAATGACATACACAGCAATTTGTCAACCAAAGTAAGTCTGGGATTAAAAGCACTCATTATGCTCTAAATTTAAGTATAGATAGAGAAGACAATTCCTGATGGAAGATGCATTCTTCTTCTTGATCGTTTTTATTGAATAGGTCTTAAGTATGTCAGACGAAAATAAAACGTTCGAAGACCCCGCTTATACTGAAAGTGCGGCAGTTGACCTGGCATTACTGCCTCTGTTGGAGCAGATGCTTAATGGTGTGGCCTATTGCCGAATGCTGTATAAGGAAGAGCAGCCAATTGATTTTATTTATGTCTATACCAATCCAGCGTTTGAGCAGTTAACCGGGCTTAAAAAAGTAACTGGCAAGCGTGTTTCAGAAGTCATTCCCACTATACGTCAATCTGACCCCGAACTTTTCAAGATATATGGCTGTGTAGCAGCCGGGGGCGCTCCTGTTAAGTTTGAAACCTATCTGCATGCACTTGGCATGTGGTTTTCGCTATCCGTTTACAGCCCGAAACACGAATATTTTGTTGCCATATTTGATGTGACTACCGAACGCAAGCTGACTTTAGAAAAATTAAAGCGATCTGAAGAAACCTATCGAACCTTGTTTGAGACCGTTGCTCATGGCGTGGTGTATCAGAATAAAAATGGACATATCATTTCTGCTAACCCTGCCGCTGAGCATATTCTGGGCTTATCGTTAGACCAGATGCAGGGCCGAACTTCCATGGATCCGCGCTGGGGAGCCATTCATGAGGATGGCACGCCCTATCTGGGTGAATTACACCCCACCATGATTGCAATTAAAACCGGCAAGCCTGTTTATGACGTGGTGATGGGTATTAAACAGCCTAAGCTTGAACAACCGGTATGGATAAAGGTTTATGCCACACCCATCTTAAAAAAAGGCACAGAAGAAGTTGATTATGCCTATTCTACCTTTGAAGACATTACTGATCGTAAGCGTAATGAAGAGGCGATTAGAGAAAACAGCCTACGACTAAAAACTATTCTGGACAATTTATTTACTTATGTTGCCCTATTAGATAGCAATGGTGTGGTAGAAGAAATAAATAAGGCCACCCTAGAACGCACGGGTTATCGCCGTGAAGAAATTATTGGTCAATATTTTTGTGACGCACCTTTGTGGAATTATAACGATGAGGTTCGGTCACAACTGATCGCAGCCATTAATGCTGCCAAACTCGGCAAATCCAGTCGATATGATGTTGTTGTGAAATTGAATGATGAATTGGTTCCAATTGACTTTCAAATTTCCCCGGTTCTGGATAATTCTGGTCAGATCATAGGGCTGCTGCCAACTGCGGTAGACATTACAGAACGCAAATTTCTAGAAGAAGAACTTAAACGTCAGGCGCATCTTGATTACCTGACAGAGCTTCCTAATCGACGTCGATTTATGGAACAGTGCAAAGTTGAGCTATCGCGTTCGCAGCGTTACGATCTAACGCTTTCAATATTGATGCTGGATATTGATAAGTTCAAATCAATCAACGACATTTATGGGCACCAAGCCGGCGATCTGGTGCTTAAAAAATTAGCCCTTATCTTTCAAAAAGTGCTGCGTAATATCGACATTGCCGGGCGCATGGGTGGCGAAGAGTTTGCGATCATTCTGCCTGAAACGGACATTGAGGAAGCACTGCTGATCGCAGAACGATTACGAGAAATTATTTGCGCAACAGAGGTGTGTTTAGCAAACGGGCTTAACATCGACTTTACTGTTTCTATTGGCATTGCAACCCTGGTGGATAACAATACAAATATCGAGATATTGGTAAATGAAGCTGACAAAGCACTCTATAGAGCCAAGCAGGCAGGCAGAAACAAGGTTTGTACATAAAAGCCTTAATAAAAGTTGGCTATAAATGCTTGCTAGGTGCCGATAAAGTTGGGCAGCCAAAAAGCAGCCCAACCTAAACGACAATTATTTTTTGCAGGTAATTTTTAATAATGCTCACAAAGCATGTTTAAGCAATGCGTAGCCAATCCCAACAAAACCAATAGTGGTAATGCCAAAAGATACAGCAGTATAGATACGCCAATGCTGTTTCTTCCAAAAATCGGTATCAAATGCGGCGATTGTAAACACAGTGGGATTAGCAAAGCCACCTATTGCCACACACCAGCAAGCTAATACGGGCAGATCGATACCAAGGCCATAAAAACCTAAATTGAATAGCGCCATTAAAGCGTAATCGACATGAGCCCTGATCATGGTTTTGTAATCTACCAAAAACTTACCATCGATACCCTCGATTGGGAACCAGCGCGCAAAAGTCATTAGCCATGCGGATAATATTAACGCAGCCATACAGGCAACTGCGCCTAAAAGTAATACACTCATAACAACCTTTTTTATTTTTTATTGTAAAACCAGAAAAACCTGACACAAAAATCATCTTGTGAGACTCTCTGGACATAAACCTTACCAGTCAGAAACTTGAATATAACTTACCGGTCAGTATAATGTCAAACAAGACTAAATTCGGTAACTTCCTATGGCAAAAAATTTGCACCAACGCCTACTCGATGCGGCATCCGAACTGTTTTACAGCCAAGGCATACAAGCCACAGGTATTGAGGCTATAGTCAAACATGCCGGAACCAATAAAATGACACTGTATAAATATTTTCCTTCGAAACAGGATTTGGTGATTGCCTTTTTGCGTAAACGAGATACAGATTTTACACAGTGGTTTGTTGAAAACATTAACCACAAAGCGGATTTACCCAAGGATAAGTTGCTGGCTATTTTTGAGGTGATTGAGGAGTGGATGGCTATTCCTGCATTTCGCGGTTGTGCATTTATCAATGCCACAACTGAGTTTCCGCTGGAAGCCAATCCGGTTCATCAGTTATCAACCGAGTTTTACGATAAATTCAAAAATTATATTAGTGGTTTGGCTGCAGAATGCGGCATAGCACAGGCGGACAATTTAGCGATGCAAATAACGTTGCTGGTTGAGGGCTGTATCGTATCCGAACAGATGAAACATCATTCGGGATCGACACATCATGCCCGGCAGGCAGCCACAATTTTGATCGACACCTATCTGCAACAAGGCGGCTAAGTATTAGTGTTTACGTCAGCTATCCTGTATCAGAGCGGCAACACATAAGATACGCCGACGGCTTCTGTGCAGTTTTTTTTGCTTAGCATGAAGCACTCTTTATGTAGTTAACGCAGAAATCGCATTTGCAATTGCCAATTCCACTAATTTTTCATCTTCTGCATTTCCATTTAAAGTCACATTTAAATCCTTGAGTAATCCGTTATTGAGTCCATAGACCCAACCATGTATGCTCAAATTTTGTTTGCGTCGCCAGGCATGACCTACTACGGTGGTTCTGGTAATATTTCTAACTTGATGGATTACATTAAGCTCGCACAGCACTTTCCAGCGCAAATTGACGTCGATATGCATATTTTTGAAAGCGGGGTAAAGATCGCGCACATCTTGTATATGGCGCAACCAATTGTCAATTAACCCCAAATGAGTACCTTCTAGCGCAGAGAGCACCCCGCCACAACCATAGTGCCCAACTACCATAATATGTTCAACTTTCAGTACATCTATCGCATATTGAATGACGGACAGGCAATTTAAGTCGGTATGCACCACAATATTAGCGACATTGCGATGCACAAATATTTCACCGGCGTTTAGCCCGGTAATTTGATTTGCCGGCACTCGGCTATCCGAACATCCAACCCACAGATACTTTGGCGATTGCACATTGATCATATCGTTAAAAAAATCGGGATCTTTTTCTAAAACTCGCCTAGCCCAGTTAATATTGTTGTTAAATAATTGGTTTAGATTTGCCATAACGATTAATTAAGATTGATAAAAGAAAAACCAGGCTAGAAATTATATTTTTAGCTGATTACTCTTAGCTTATGCTAAACACAACAAAGCGAATTGCGTAAACCCATGGCAATGGGTTTTATTTTTATACAACCCAGGCTACGCCGAAGACTCTGGCAATCTATGCCGGAACGACAGCTTTGATGTATATAAATTGCATTTGCAGAAGCTTATGGGTAATCAGCTATTTTATATAAGCTATTTACCCAGTAAGCATAGACGAGAATTTACTTTTTTATATTACAAACAGCAGAATTTTGCAGGTGAAGCTGTGCCGTTAGAAAAAACATTGGCAACTGCCTGTCAAAAAATAGGAAAAATGAGCGGTTGTATTTTTGATGTGCGCAAAAATAGGTTTAGCTAACTAGACCAAAACCCGCTGTCGTGATGGAAGGGTTACCGCTGCATGAGTGAATCCACAAAATTATTAATTGCTGACTGATTTTGAAAATACGTTGAGTACGATTACGCCTGCGGCTATCAGCAGCATGCCCACCACCGCAGCCGTATCTAGCCTTTGGCCATATAAAATCCAGCCAAGTAAAGAAATACACACAACCCCCGCCCCCGACCAAACGGCATAGGCAATACCAACCGGAATTGTGCGTAGTGTTAAGGAGAGAAAATAGAACGCTAAGCCATATCCAACCACCACTATGACTGACGGATAAAGCTGTGTAAAGCCTTCTGAAGCCTTTAAAGCTGAGGTTGCAAGTACCTCTGAAACAATTGCAATTGCGAGATAGAACCAATTCATACTAAACGCCTAAAAGTGATGTGATAGTTTATGTATATAATCCCTTAAAAATGGGTTAATGCTTCTTTTGAATGATTACGAAGACATTCTTCAGCGACAAATTGTGTAATGGTAACGTGTATAAATAGCTGTGGTAATAGCTGCAAATGATCAACTTTTGCCAGCGCGATGAGTGGCCCAGCATCGGCAATTATGACAACCACGTATCCAGAGTCTCCAGTTCCTTACTCGTTTGCTGATCGGCCACAACAACATCAATATCTAGCTGGGTTAAGTGATCAATAAATTCAGAAATGCTAAGGCCACTAATTTGCGAGGCAGCACCTAAAGACAATACACGATCTTTGAACAAACTTGCCGCTAATGCCGGTTTTAATTGTTCATTGATATCGCCTAAAGATGTCTTTACATTAAAAATCATCGCATTTGGCTCATTGCCTTTCATAATCAAAACAGGTTCTTGCTCAGCATGTCGCAACGCTTCTGATGGATTTTTCTTTAAGTTACGGACATTGGTTGCATACATAGCCTATACCTCAGTCTAAAAATCACAGCGTAGTCTACGCCAAGTAGGAACGCAAATTATTATAGAATAATCAATCATTAACTTTTTATTCGCTTAATAAAATCAGTTTTTTGCATTATGATAAGGCAAGGACATAAGCCGCAATTATCAAAGCGGTTGCCTCATTGGGCGTCAACAGATGCAGGGTAGGCATATTTTGTTTACGAATACTTTTAGCACATGAATCGCTAAAATATCAATTCATGCCAGACTATCGCTATTATAATTATGGTGGCATTTTCTTAAATACGTGATAAGCCATCTGTTTCGCAATAATATTCTTTGGGATGTTATGACAGCATTTCCTTAATTACAAGGCGATTGGCTTCATAGGGTGGAATACGGTTTGTACCTATTCCACCCTATGAAAAACCAACGCTTTATTGAGTGCGAATTATGGCTTTAAATACACTGAACTGAATTTTTTAAACCTGAGCTTTTTTTTGTTTATCCATTTTTTGATTTATTCAACAAAGCCGAGTCCATTCCAAGGGAACATCGGTGTATAACTCCGGACCGAAAGAGTGGCAGGACCGAATCACTGCGCGTTCGGCTGGCGAGATCGCGGGAACGACTTCCTGCTCGATGGCTGCCGCTAGTGCGGTAGGCGTGTTCGACTCGGGCATCGGCGGCTTGTCGGTGCTGCGTCACATCCGCACGCAACTACCACACGAGAATTTGCTGTATTTCGCCGACACTGGTTTTGCGCTTTACGGCGACAAACCAGAAGACGTGATCGTTGCGCGTTCGCTGACGATTGCCGCTTTCCTGATACAACAAGGGGCGAAGGCATTGGTGGTTGCCTGCAATACTGCCACCGCCGCGGCTATCAAGGCCTTGCGTTCATCCTACCCTGCTCTGCCTGTCATTGGCGTGGAGCCGGGTTTAAAGCCTGCAGCGGCGCTGACGCAATCAAAAACCGTGGGCGTACTGGCGACTAACCGCACACTAGCCAGCGCAAAATTCAATTTGCTACGAGAACAAATCAACGCCGCGACCAACGTGCGCTTTGTAACGCAGGCTTGCATCGGTCTCGCTGACCAAGTCGAAAAAGGCGATTTGCAGTCATCGGCGACCGCGTTGCTAGTACATCGCTATGTCGCGCCGCTAATCGCACAGGGTGCCGATACACTGGTACTGGGTTGCACACATTATCCGTTTGTACAAACATTGATCGAAGAAGCGGCGATACGCTCTGGCAAATCCCCGGTCACCATCATCGACACCGGCGAAGCGGTCGCACGCCAATTGCTGCGCTTGTTGGAACAGGATGGAATACAAAACCCGGCCAGCAATACTGGCACGCTGAAAGCGTTCTCGACAGGTAGTAAAACCACACTGGCAGCTGCATTCGCCACGCTGCTGAATCTACATCCGGCCTTTATAGAAGGACGGGTGATGCTTTGAGGTACACATGTTCTAGGCTTGGTTGAATTAATAAAAACAATGGGGATGAATAAATGCAGGGTATTAGCCTGCCCTATTGAATTATCAGCTCTTACGGATGCTAGCATAGACAATTGCAGCGATAAATAACATGACTAAAGTCGCCGTATATATATAAACCGTAATGGCATCGCCAAATATTATACTGCTTGCCAGCATTAAACACGGTGCAGCAATATACCCCATCAGAAATATAAAAAAAGGATTTTTCATTTTTAATCACCTTTGCCTGAAATCAATTGGGGTAGACTTTAATACTGCTAAAATAAATTTGCTTGGTTTCGGTTGAACATATTATAAATTCACACTGTCCACATTGGTTATCATTGTAAAACGCTGATATTGCATAACAAAGAAAAGGAAGCAGTTTGAATTTAAATTAACCTGACCCCTTTAAATATGATTATGATCCGTATGGCAACCCCGTACAAACAGCCGGTACGGGTGCAACGGATTTTAGATACGCGGGTATGTTTTACCTGCCCAATCCGGGCGGCACAGCAGGCACGGGTCTTTACTTGACCCAGTATCGGGCGTATGATCCGTCTACAGGAAAATGGATTTCTAGGGATCCGATTGCGGAAGAAGGAGGTGTTAATCTCTACACCTATGTTAGTAACAATCCACTTCGGTATACTGACCGACTTGGATTAAGTGGGAATTCATCACCTACAACATATAGTTTTCCTTCTAGCCCCCTTACTTTGCCTTTACCAAATACCAATGATCCTCGTTGGATTGGTAGTCCAGCAAACAAAGCTTTTGTTGATAGTGTTTACAACGCATGTCCCAATAACGGTGATGCGAAAAAGCATGGTGGCGACGCTCATAATGATGCAATAGATGAGCTAATTGATAAATTAAAGCAAAACCCTGATGTTGAAAATATTCGTAAAAACCAACAACAGGTTGATGTTAATGGCAATAAAGTAGGTACAAATAGACCTGATGTTCAGTACGATAAAAATGGTGATCACTATGTTGTTGAATATGATAATGTTCCCAAGAATAGTGCTGATCATGGCAATGTCATTCAAGCTAATGACCCTAAAGCAATTGTAGATCTTAATCTTTTGAAGTAATATTAAATGAATAATACGACTTTGGAAGTTTTATTGAATAATTTGGATGGTTCAGGCTCTGATATAGAAATAAATGCTATTCGTGAACTTCGCAAATTAGTAGGTAGCGGATTACCTGCTCTTTTGTTAAACAAGTACCGTGTTTCGAAAAAATGGCAGGTAAGAAGTTCTTGCGTATACCATTCCATTTGTTATGCTCGTGATGTAGAAGAATCAGTTCAGTTAGGGATTGAAGCATTATCAGATAAATCAAAAGTTGTACGGTATAGAGCTTGTATGCTGTTAGCCTGCTCTTTAAATAAAAATGCAATTTCTGTTTTGAAAGAATTAGAGTTGTTAGCTAGTGATAGCGAAACTCAGGCAAATGCTCATGCAGCAATAGACGCTATAGAAAACCAAAATACAAATTATTTTGTTGATCGTAATCACACAGGTAAAGTGAAATTGAATTTTCAATGAAAGCTGCAATGCAAAAACGGTGTAACCCCGATAAGGTACGCTAAATAGAATGCTGCCCAGATGTATCATTCTCGTGATATATATGGAATCAACGGTTTTGTCGCAAATTTTGCTGGCTCTTTGCGATAATGCCCGGAATTTGAGTAGGTCAAAAGCATGATCAATTTCCGTGATGCCCATTATCCAAAAGATGCCATCCTTTACGCTGTTTATTTTTATGTTCGTTATGGCGTATCGTATCGGGATCTTGAAGAAATTTTAGAAGAGCGCGGTGTCCACGTTGATCACTCAACGCTCAACCGCTGGGTGATCCGGTATTCGCCGATGATTGCCGAGGCCGCGAAGAAAAGCAAACGAACGGCCGCCGATTCCTGGAGGATGGACGACACCTATATTAAAGTCAAAGGCCAATGGGTATACCTGTACCGGGCCATTGATAAGTATGGCGATACTATTGATTTTATGCTGTCAGAACGCCGGGATGAAGAGGCGTCCACACGCTTTTTCAAACAGTCGATCGATAACAATGGCCTGCCGAACCGTGTAGTCATCGACAAGAGCGGTTCAAACGAAGCCGGTTTGCTGAACATGAACATCTTGTTATTCCTGGTCGGTTGGATCTACCTCATCGAGATCCTGCAGGTCAAATATCTGAACAATCGAGTGGAACAGGATCATCGGTTCATCAAAAAGCTGACCAATCCGATGCTAGGGTTCAAGGCATTTCATTCTGCCCAAGCGACCTTAGCCGGCATTGAAACGGCGCATATGATCCGGAAGGGCCAGTTGTCGCAAATCGGAATTCCGGCTTACCGGCAATTTATGTCGTTAGCAGGATAACTCTGTCCGGCGGAATGTTGGTTTTTGGTTCCTGAAAAATTTGCGACACAACCTATATTGGGTTGCAAGAGAAAGCAACCCAACCTGTTACTTAACTCGTTATGATTCTAAGAGGCCATTCATAATAGAAGCAGACGCAACTATTTCATTACTAACCCATAGCTGTAAACCCAAGTGAAAATATTCAAATGGTGTTTGTATTTCACCATTATCAAACAGCACAGACGTTCCTATTTCACTTGGTTCACAACCTAAAATTTCACTAAGCTGATTTACGCTCATACCTATGATATTTTTATCTTTGTAAATAAATTCTTCATAAGAAGTAATCGAAATTATTGATTCGTTATCGACATAAATATAAATTTCAACGTTAGGTATTTTATAGCCTACTAAATCAGTTGCATGCCCATCATCTTCATCATCGTCATCCAATAAATGTAATGTGTCAATATAGCTGGCAATCTGATCTCCTAATTTAATAATGCCTAAACTAAAATTAGGCACCCATTCCCAAATACAGCTCATCGTTTACATCCTCGGCTATGTTCTTCACCTTTCCTATTTTTTTGAGCAATTCTTCTAATGTTTTCAATTTTAGCTTTGATTTTCGCTCTTTCTGATCCCGTTGCATTTTCCAATTGTTTTTCAAGATCATCAATTTGTTTTTGTTTTTTTGAAAGAGCTTGATCATCCCCGTGTTTCTCATTCTTGCCATTATCGGTAGCGTTGTAAATATTATCAATCGCACTTGGTTGATCTACTGAATCAGCAATTATCGCAGCACCAAGAGCCACAGTAGCTGCATTAACTAGAAACTCACCTGCCGACCAAAGTGCGATTCCTTCGACTATGCATAAGTCTTCTAAGCAAAGCCCAGTAGAGTCGGTATAATTTAGCGGGTTATTGTTAACATAGGTGTATAAATTAACCCCGCCCTCTTCCGCAATCAGATCTCTTGTGTAAAAAAGGGGTCAGGTTACTTTATATCCTATAAATCAAAAAATTTTTGTAAAAAAATCGATGAGCTTATATCTAACCATCTCACTATATATGGACTTACGCTCTAACATATTAAAGCCAAAATAATGCTCCTAATACCTAGCATTTATTCTATTCTCTTTTAATAAGCCGATATTTTTGTTTAGAACTGGTCGGTTTATCAGGAATCGTTGCTTCTACCAAACCAGCGTCTATTAATGGCATTAAGATATTCTGACGAAATTTGCTTCTGTCTGCGCGTTTAAGAATAGCCATTAATTCAAGCAAACTCATTTCTCCATTAAACTGAGCAAGTAGCCGAATCTGATCTGCGTTTAAATCAGACTTAGTGCCTACTTGCTGCCGACTTGGTGCCTCAACTTCAAAAATCTGAGCCAACACCACTTCCTGCATGGCAACCAATAAGGCTTGCAGCATATATTCTATAAAACCTGTTGCATCACTGGCTTTATCTGCGGCACTTAGTGCTGCGTAATAGTCTGCCTGTTGCTGACAGATTACCGTTTCTACTGGCAAATAAGCCAAGGCCGTTTTCCATTTTGAAAGGATCAGAGTTTGCCATAAGCGCCCCATACGACCATTACCATCGCTAAAGGGATGAATAAATTCAAATTCGTAATGAAAAATACAACTGGCAACCAAAGGATGAACGGCACTTTTTTCCAGCCAGACTAATAAATCGGAGATTAACCGCACAACTTGACTGGGTGGCGGCGCCATGTGTATCAGTAGTTGATCGCGGTAGATTCCAACCCCCGTTTGTCGCCATTGCCCTGCATCATCGACCAAGCCCTGCATTAACAGATCATGTGCTGCCAACAAATGCTTAGGATTATGCGCTTGCCAATCTGGTAATTTTTCATAGGCGGTAAATGCATTGCGCACTTCCTGAATTTCGCGAGGTAAACCTAACACGCGCTTGCCATCCAGTAAAGCGGTTACTTGCTCTAGCGTTAGGCTATTATGTTCAATGGCAAGTGAGGCCTGAATGGTTCGGATACGATTGCCACGCCTTAATTGCGGCGATAAAGCATCATCACCCAATAATGCACTCCAGCGCCCCAGTTGTTCACTGATGTCTGCCACCAAAGTTAAAATGATAGGCGTAATATTGTAGGGTGGCTTATAAGCGGGCATCTATAATTCACTATACGCTTAGATTAAAGCCATAGGAGCAGTATTATAGAAAACTATTGGATAAACTAAAGAAATAGATTTTATGTACATCAATTTACCTATTTCATAATAGCTAATTTATGAACATTTGATCAATTTAACTCTTCAGCATCGGGACGGCTAAAGAGTTAATAAATTTGTGACGCTATTTACTTATCAGTGACTTAAACAAGTAAAAGTAAAATGGCGGAGAGCTAGGGATTCGAACCCCAGGAGGGGTATTAGCCCTCAACGGTTTTCAAGGCCGACATTAATAAAAACAATATCAGTATATTACATCGGTTTCACTTCAGCAATTACAAAAATATTTTATTTATAAGTGACTGTTTTTTATAAATACAATTTACAATTGCTGAAGTGGTTTTAGGATCATATTTTTAATGCCTAGCCTCCTTATACCCAAACGCAATCGCCAACGGATTATGCGTTTTCCCCTGCGCCAACGCCTGCACCCCAGAAATAGTATCATTCACCTGCGCAGCACCCGGCAATTTCCCAACATCACCCAAAAACGACACCATCGCTTTCCGGAACCCATCATCAAACTCACCCTGCCGACCCTGCACAGTCAACTTATACGCATCTTCAACAATCTTCAACGACGTTGGCCCGTGATAATCAAACCCATGTCCCAGCAAACCCTCCTGAAACACACTATCAAACTCCCGAACGCCCACAATCCCGCTTAACATATTCGACAAAGTAGCCGATGCCACTGACCTGGGCAACTCCTCCCACTTATCATCATCACCCGGCACAAACAACGCCAGCAATAAAACAGAATAAAACGCCGTCATCACATACAAATTTAAAAACGTAGCCGCCTTACTCCCTGCAGACTTCGCAGACATACCGCTATTAAGCCCTAAATTCAAAACCGTATTCTGAAACGAATAAAACATCGTAAATAATTTTGCCCACGGAATCCGCTCAACCTCCGCCTGATCCATCATCAACCCACTGCCCTGACTGTCTTTCACCGCCTGATCAGCCAGATCAATCGCCAACCGTTCCTCACGTCCTTCCGCACACGCCTTACTATAAGCACCCACCCAAGTCGGCAAATCCACCATCTCCTGCATGCGAATAATCAGAAAATACCCATTATCATTCAACCAACGCTGAAACGCAGGATCATCATTCAACCGATTACGTGCATCATTCAAATCTCTAAACTGCGTGCGCTGGCGATTAGCCATAAAGCTCGACAACTCATGTACCCGTTCCCTGCTCCATTCTGGATTAGACACATACTGTTTAATCCCCTCAACCATCCAACCCTTACCGATCCGCTCTGCAGTCTGCACAAAACCCGTAATCTGTTGTACACCCGACATCAACCGCAAACCCAACACCGACAAGCCCACATATTGACGCATCACCCCAAACGCACGGCCAACCACATCCGACATATACTTTTCACCACCCGCAATATCTTTTTGCGCATGTTTAAAAATACCCACCGCCTCTGGCCCATAATGCGCACGAATCACCTCATCAACACCGCCTTTTTCTTTCATCAACTGATTCATATCAATCATGATTTCATGAAAGGCCAAATCGTTAACCACCTCATTCAAACCATCAAACAACCCAGCCCAATTCAAAACCAGCGGACGATTAAATACCTCATCTACCCGCGCCTTGGTAAACGAACGGCGTGTAGTCGCCGACGTATAAGCCGCCTGCAATTGCTCTTTTAAAGTCTGGGCCGCGCCATGTTCCGCCGCTTTCTGGCTAGCCCTGGGGTCGAACTTTACAGGATAATAACCACCCGACGCCTTAAACACATGACCATCGGCTGTCGTCACTTCAAATGGCAACGGATCAATCCATGCAGGCTCAACCCCATAAACCCGACGCTCCTTAGCCGCAATCTCAGGCCGCAACGATTCGAATAAATCCCAAACGCCCTGCACTGCCTGCCATTCCGCCAGCGTCAAACTCTCGCGTATTTTCTGCACCTGCTGATAATTCCATTTTTCACCCGCCATTAGCCGCTGCATATTACTCTGATTACCGCTATTAAACGCTACAGCCATCCGTTCAATTCTGTTCAAGCCTCGCCCAATCGGTTTAGATTTACCCCAACCTTTAAATAAACCGCTCACACGCTCATCATCTTGCTGAATTTTTGGCAACTCCGGAAAATACATTACTTCCTGCATACGCCCTAACGCATAAACCGGCGACATTAACGCATCCACCTTTTTCGACAAATCCGCAATCATGCCCGTTTTCCAATCGCTAGCAATATTCAACGGCCTAACGATATACTCCCACATAGCCCCCGCGTCCGTATCACCATCCAGAATACGTGCCGCCGTCGGCATTTTAAAATGCGCAGCCAAAAATGACCGGGTCAACTCACGTAGCCGCCCCGCTTTATCCGTTGCCGTTCGTGTATTCGATACCCTGTCACCAGCATATTTTTCAACCGACGCCACAATCTCCGCTTGCGCCTCCTGCACATTCCTCGCCTTCTGACTCTTAAGCAACTTATTCTTCATGCGCCCAAGATGCTCAATTTGCTCAATCGTATCCTTAAGCCCCCGCAACTCATCAACCCTCAGATCCTTATAATTAATCCTATTCGCCGCATCCAACCAAAAATCAGGAATATCCGGCTCCTTACCAATCGCCTTTTGCTCTTCCACAAACTTCTGCAAACTCGCCCGCCGTCCACGCGTCCGCTGACTCACCGGCCGCAACTCAACCCGCTCCAACAACTCCACAATCTGATCCGTATAATCCGCCGCCACCAAACTCCGTATCGATCGGGAATCGAACTTAGCAAAATACCGAATCATCTTCTCAATCTCATCAAGCGCATCTAAGCATTCCTTGCCCGCATAAAAATTATAAATCTGATTACGCTGCTCAGCTGCCGCCGTCGCCATATCCCCCTTACGCAACGCCTTAACCACGGCTTGGCCAGCGCGTCGCTCCGCTGCTGTATACTGACCAGGCTGTAAATCCCGCACCCGTTGCCGCGCAATAATCTGCCGCGCAAACTCCCTGGCCGCACGTTCCTGTATGCGTTTTTTACCAGACGCTTTAGCCAGCGCATCCGCTTCCGATTTTAAAAACCGCGCCCGCACCTCATTATGTATCGCCAAATTAGCCGCCTGCTCCAACGCAGCAGGGCTGGTAATATCACCATACGTTTCCAACATGCGTTCATCGGTGCGCCGTTCAATTTCCTCACGTGGCGTAGGGGCAGCTGCCAACGTCCGCACCAACTCATCACCACTGCCAAAATCAATACCTGGTAACTCAGCCACCAAATCAGGATGCAACCCATCTTTAGCAGTCATACCCGCATCCTCAAGGTTGGCCACAATCGCCTCTGGCAACTGCATATTTTTCAACGCATTCAAATCTAAGCGCCCCGCGCCCAATCCTGCTGGATTTACCACATGCTCGCCGGGTCTTGCTTCATCAGTAAAGATATCGTTAAACGCAGCCTGATTGCTGTACTGCTTATCCCATCGCAATTCCTTATCAAACAAGTCTTCAAGCTGGTTAGGCAAAGCACCCTTTTCGCCAGGCACAATATACCCATGCTGTACTAAACCCTCTAACATATGATCAATGGTAAGACCACCCACTTTACGTACTACCGGCTTACCAAATACCCCACTCGCTGGCGCTTGTGCCGGATCGAATCCCCAAGTGCTTTCCAGCTCTTCCCTGTTCAAACCGCCTAGTTTTGCAATGGCCGTAAACAAACTATCCAATTCTGGATCAAGCACATCAGGATTCGATTTACGTGGACGTGGTGGGATAATTTTATCGCCCGGTGTTAACTTATTGGTCAAAAACGCCCAGGCACGGTATACAGGTTCACCAAGCACTTCCATGCGTACCTCACGCCTAATCGCTTTTCGCTTGGCCTCGTTCTCTGCCTGCATACGCTTCAATATGCCAGAACGCGCGTTCTGTACCCACTGCAAATCCTGCACAGCCCGGCGGCCTAATAACATATCCGCACTTTCCGTCGCCCCAAACTCGCGCGCCTGATACGCCGCAAACTCATCAGGCGTCATACCCGCTTCCACGGCATCCTTAAATATCGGCATCATAGACTGGCTACGCTGCGCAATAGCAATCTGCTCATCACTCGCCAACAACCGATCAAACACCCTACGCACCTCGTCAGACAACTCCACATTCAACGCCGAAAAATGTTCGTAAACCTTTTTAAGCCACGCCGCAAACTTATTAAATATCCCCGCCAACTCTAACGACGGCGCTTTGCCCTCAAACAAATACGACTCAAACCCGCGCGCAAACTGCTCGTGATAAGGTATCTTTTGCTCAAACGGCAACGCATGCCACGCATCAACCCCGCCATTAATACCAAACCACTCTAATATGCGTTCAAAATCGCCCACAATCTCAACAGGCGCATCCGCTTGTGCAGCCAGATCGGCCAACGTCTCCAAATAAAAATGCCCGCTTTCATGTAAAAAGGTAGACGCATCAGCTTTTTTCAAAAACGTAATCGTATGATCATGTGGCGTAAAAGCACCTCGGTTATCACCTTCCTGGTTAAAATGCGTACCCTTAGTCAATAAGCCGCTTTCAGCATGCGAAATAAATTTACGCCCCTGCTTTTCCAGCACATCTAATACAGAGACATCTGCTCCGCGCAAAAAATTAGCCAAATTATGCTGCTCAATTGGCCGCATATCGCCCTGATTAACCACAATCGCATTCGACGCATTCGACATCGATAACGCCCTAAACAGCGCATCCATACCACCATTACCGCGTAAAACAGAACTATCATTACCATGCATAGGCACAAACGCCACCGGATAATGTTGCGTATCCATCAACATAATACCCGATTGCCCACCACTCACCTGATCAGCAGCGGCAACCGCATTCTTAAAATCATTAACAGACGCATCTGATAATTTACTTTCGTCCGCAAACACACGCTCAATCACAGGCGTTTTAACCGTTTTATTCACGGTACCAGTAGTACCGTACTCATCATTGCTTACATAATCGGTATACACCCATTTACGCCCAGCACCCTCCGCACCACCAATTGCTAACATGCCTCGCGGCGCAATCGCGCTGCCATCAAAAATGTTATAAAGCTTTTTATATATATCCCGATCGGCACGCGACAACTCAGCGGTACCACTGGGATGATTATGCGCAAACCAAATATTCGCCGCACCCTTAATCCTAAACGCTTCACTCACAATCGTTGCCGGGTAAACACTTGCAGACGCAATCGCACCTTTAAACGCACCTACCACAGCCAACGGTTTACCATCTTTATCCGTTACCAACGCATCTAACCGCTCAACAGCCCCACGCGCCAAATACGCTAACGCTTGCGCCGCCTCAGCAGGCGAATTTACCGCAGCCGCACCCAGCTCCCGCGATCCCTCTTCCGACATTTTAGTTTTCGTCGCATACGTACCCGGTGGCGTATCATCGCGGTATAGCGATTCATGCGCAGCCGGGGTGGCTCCAGCGTCTCCTCGCCCTTGGGATAAATCATTGCCGAATAAGTCATGGGTATAAATATCGCCTTTACGCTTTTGATACAACGTAGATTGATGAAAAACAGTATTGTAATCCTGAATATCTTGTGCTAGATTGTCAATAGGCTCTGCATTGCCGATTGAGATCCGTTCAAGACCATCGTGCTTGGCAAGTGACTCAACCAACATGGTTGCAGAGCCTTCCTTTTCCACTTTCAACGATTCAACCGTATAAATCTTACGTCCCTGATCAATCTGCGACGATTCTTTAACGGTCATTTTAACCAAACGCATGCCATCTTTAGTCATCATCGGCGCAAAAAAACGATGCACAGCATTTAAACTATGATGCTTATTATCATCCGCCTTACTCCAACCATGCACAGCCTCAGCAAATAACTTATCTAAATTTGCCACCGCCAACGCATGATCACTCGCAGAACTGGATTTATTCACCGCTTTCGCGCTTAACATCTTATCCAGATTATTACGTGAAACAGACGCTTCAAAACCATGTCCACCTGTTAAAGTAGTACCCTGAAAATCCTTAGCCGCAGCCCGCGCCTCATTAAAACTAACCGCCTGCCGTGGCATACTGGACTTATTCTCAAGCTCAGTCTGATAATACCCCGCCTTACCCAAACCCTCTGCTCTAACCCTAAGAGGATACTTCGCATGCAACGCCTCAGCATCCACACCCAAGCGCCGCGACATCGTGCCAAAAAACGCACTCATCAAATCCGCATACGCCTCATTCACCTTGGGCCGATGCACCCCTATCGCCTGTAAATCCGCCAAAATATTAGCACGCACATTCTGCACAGCCGTCCGTTCAACTGTTTGCCGATCATGCCACTGCAAAGCTTTTTCCATTTCAGAGCGCACCACATCACCACTCTCAAACGACGACATAAACGCGTCGGCTTCATAATGGCTCATCTCCTCAGGCTTCAAGCGCAAATGCTCCAGCAGCCCGCGGTCCATCTCGGTACCGGCTACATGCGTTAAATACTCATCCATCGGAATGCGAACATCGCCACCGCTGGCCAACGCCTCCCCATACTGATCAGCCACAGCAGGCGACACCCGTTTTAAATCATCAGCCAACCCAGATTGATGCAAAACCTTAGCATCAATATACACATTTTCCGCATTGCTACCATTACTGGCATCCTTAACAAAATCCTGAAACGTCGAAATGGACCGACCACGTACTTTATTAGCCGCCGCCAACGCAGACAACGCCGCAATATAATGTTGATCATCCATGCCGTTACGCGCCTGATCCGCACCATTCAAAGCAGAATCAAGGCCTTTCATAATCGCCACCTGACCGCCACCACCCACCAACGTCGCTACCGCCGTTTGTATGGCTGCATCCGGCCGCGCATCCAAATAATCCTGAAACGATTTTTCCGGATGAATATTCAACCACTCATTCATATCTTGCAGCGCGGTGGCGGCTTGTTCGCCTGGCATCTCCCTTGCCAAAAAATCGCCCATGGTTTTCAGCATCGGCGATCCAGCTTTCAAACTTTTAAACAGATTATCAACGCCAAACTTTTCCGTCGCATATTCAATCGCCGCATCACCCGCGCCATACAACACCGCGCGATTGGGCGATAAACCCTCATCACGCGCTTTGCCATAACTCTGGCCGCCCGTCATTGCCGCCATACCTGACAAAGCCAAATCAGGCCTATCTATAGCCAAAGCCGCAGGAAGCGCTAGCGCATTCTGACTCAAAGATTGCAAACCAGAATAATAACCACTCTCCAAATTCCGCAACGGCGAATCAGGCGCTGTCACCATATCACCCGCACCCGCTTCCAAATGTTTACGCCACGCCGTTTGGCTCTCGCGTATATTCTTAAACATAGCGACCACAGGCTCAGCAATATTCACAGGCAATAGCGTACCTGCCGTCGGCTCCAGCAATTGCTGTACCTGCTCAGCACCCGCTTGCAATACACCCGCAATACCCTCGGTACCCGCAAAAATACCCGACGATATAGACCGCCGCGCATTCGTCGGAAACTGCAAAAACTTTTCCAATGTGCCTAAATTATGTACATCATCATGCGATATCGCAGCTTTTTCAGGATCACCCAACACAGCCCCAGTCGCCGGTAACTGACTCACCAAACTGTCATAATCCAGACTATCAACCGTTTTCAGTCGCTCATAATCCGCCTGATTAAACCGCACCGTATCCACCGGCACTTGATATTGCTTAGCCGTAGACTGCAAAGCCGCTTCCTGATCCGGATTTTTATCCGCCACCGCAAACACATTTTGCCGCAAACCCTGCGCCGCATCAGCCGTATACTGATCAATCAACTCATCATAATTATCAGCCATGTTTACAGTCCTAAATGTTTACGATACAACGCATTAATCTCAACCTCATTCGGCGCTCTGCCCACTTTCTGAGCAAACTTATCCACAATCGCCGCTCTGTCCTCAGCGGGTACCGCTAAGTTCTCAGTACCTTTTAATAAACCCGCAATAGTATCGGTTTCATTAGTGCCGTAGATACGCCCAGGCGTCACCACCTTAACCGGCGTAAACACCCCCGCAGCCACTTTCCGCACCTGGTCCTCAGTCAAAGGCTTTTTCTGTATATCCTCCTGGTGTCTAACCGCAGTAATAAATTTCGATTGCAAAGTGGCGACCTTATCTACGACCTCTTTATTTTGTAAGACGCCCTTATTATCAAACCGCGCCCCCGTTTCCAAACCCGCTTGATGTGCATAATCATTAAAAATCGCATCATTACTTTGCAAACGCGTCATCGCCTCCGGCTGTTTCTGCGTAGTCTTCCGCTCCGTCAACTGCTCAAACTGATTGTTACTCAACTGATAACGCAAAGACAGTAAATCGGTCTGTTGTAACTTTGTCCGATTATTCATCAACTCAGACCACAACGGCCAGTTATCCGGCGGCTCCGAACCATTCGCCACTCGATGATCATACTGAATCATAGCGTCATAATGCCCTGCTGGAACCGCAGAGCGGATACTCGGCGGCATCTGCGCCAACTGCCCAGGATTCTGCTCAATCCAGCGCTGTGCCGCCGATAAACCATCAGACTCCTGCTGTTTAATCGCCTGATCATGCAGCCTGAAATTGCTAGACGCTTGCTCACGCACCAACCGCAATGCTTGCGGATCAGCATTGCCGCCCTGCGATTTTAAAAACAAATTCGTCGCATCATTCACAACCTGTTCTTCCGTGGGCCGCGCAAACTGACCACCACCCGTAGAGTACGCGGTCATATTTTTCTGCACATAGTCTTGGGTTTCCTTGGGCAAATACTGCAAAGGGCTACCACCCTGCTCCCGTGCCTGATCAATCGCCGCATCAACCTTACCCGGCCCGGCGTTATAAGCGGCCCACCCCAAACGCAAATCTCCATATTTTTGCATCTGGGTCGATAAATACGCAGACGACAACGCCCGGTTATACTTCACCGCAGCGTCATCTTTAGCGGCATCCCCGCTCCGGTGCGCATTAAACAACTCAGGCAACCACGGCAACCCCGCCGCCTTAGCGGCTTCCGGTGCGGTATCCGGCATAATCTGCCCAATACCAATCGCTCCGGCGGCGCTTTTAGTGGGTGCGCCGGTATCATCCCAATGCTGACCGCTCGATTCACTGCCCACCGTAATATTATTAATACGCGCCTGGTCGCCCGTTTGCAAATAAGGCGCAGCGGCAACCATCGCCTGATTCGCTGCTTGAAGTGCCGCACTCTGAGTACTGTAATTATTCAACGCATGACTAGCCGCCAGCCAATCATCCGGCGTCATATGCTTACCAAAATTTCGTAAAATCTCATTAGCTGCAGCCGGGTTCTTTTGTTCCAAAGCCACCCCAAACGCCCCCTTTAACGCATCACTAGCATGTTGCGTACCTGCAGCAATCCCGGCTTCCGGTGGCAAACCCTCCAACTTGGCCAAGTCACCCGCCGCTTGATAAATACCCCCCACTTGCTGCTCCAACAGCGTCACATTATTATTATTCGCCGCCATGGTCTGCTTGTTGGTATCAATCGTCGCCTGATACACCCCACGCTGATATACCCGCGCCTGCTGGCCCATATGCTGCAATATTAAGCCGGACGTATGCGCCGTCTGCTCATTCGCCCATTCCAAATACTGGCGTTTCGACTCATCATTACCCAGGCTATCCGCCACCGATTGCGCATGGTCTTTAAACGTATTCAACGCACTATCCAATGGCGATACGCCATTCGCATCCGCTTGAAACGCCGAAGCACCCTGCCTGCTCAACACGCCATTATTCGGATCATAAAGCAGCTTATTTAAAAACTGCTGGCTCTGATTACGCCCATCTAACGCCTTATCTCTAAAGAATTGCTGTTGCTGTGCCGAATAAATATCCGAATAAACCTTATTCGCCTCCTCACCCATCTGGCTCAATCCACCCGCCACCACCGCCGCATTCGGATTTAATAACCGCTCCGGGCTGGCGTTAATCTCCTGCCGCGCCTCCGGCAACGCACCCAATTCAGTCGAACGTTGATAACTGGCCACACTCATAAATTCACCTTACAAAAAAAAAGCCCGCAAACGCGGGCTAAAATTTAAACGAAACTTTTTTAAACAAAATACGCGTTAAACGCAAGTCAACCACTCGGTACCGTAATAGGGCAAAAATACACAGGTATCTTAGGCATCACCAACAAACCGCCCGATGTAAACACCATCCAGCCACCCGTAGCAAACCCATCATCATCACGCCAAAACCCCACCCGGCATACGCCTTGCTTAGCCGGTGATGGCCGCTCAAACCATAACAAAATATGTGCACCATCTTTCGGTGCTTGGTCAATCGGCAACCAATCCATTAGCCGCGATTCGTAAACATTAAATTACCGGCATTACCCATGGCATAACGGCTGCCACTCGTTAATAACGTGGAGCCTCCCGTCATCGCCGCTGCCAACCCAGGGCTACTGTTTTTCGCCTGCCAATTTGATAGTGCACTATTCGCGCTATAATTTTGTGCCTGCTGACTATAACCCCACGCAGACATGGCCGCATTGGCTTGTATAGTATTCACATCCGCGTTATTCAAAAAATGCGTCGTCGTCAATAAATCGACCGCACTCCCACTATTCGCCATCACCCCATTCCCCGCCAAGCCTGCACGCTGCTCACCCAACACCTGTGCCGCCTGCTGTTCAGACTGCATCGCCGCCGCCTGCCCAGCCTGTAAAGTGCTACTACGATTATCCAGCGCCAACTGCGCGTTATTCGCCTCTACTTTCGATTGATACAGAGCCGATTGCTGCTGTGCGTTAGATTGCAAATACTGGTTATAACCCGATAACCCAGATGACGCTAACGACAAAGCGGTACCTGTTCCCAGCATACTACCAACACTGCCAATACCCGCACCTGCATACGCACCAATACTACCCATAGTCGATGCCGTGGCTGTAGAAGCCAAGCCCACAGACGTCGCCTCACCCGCAGCTATACCCGCCGCAGCCGTACCACCCTCAGTCCCGGCAACAGAAGCCGCCGCTAAAAACGCCTCCGAAAATCCATCACACATGCGCCACCCTCTCAAACCGCATCACATTAAACCCTGGCCGCGCTTCTTGACTATATAGCATGTCAAATCCCAACAGCTTCAACCACCGCATTACCCGTACCTGGCGCACATCAATCACATTACTCAACACCGGATACACTGCCAGCATGGCATCCACCCCGGCCCGCGCCTCCTTGGTCAAGCGCAACAAATGCTTATCCAACAAATCGGTACCCAACAACCACGGTGCCGCCCGTGTAGTATTAATCGGCGAACAACCCGCAATACACAACAACTCACCATCCGCCAACCAAGCCCTAAGAAACTGCGGATCACTCGCCTGCACACTCGCAATCACCGCCTCACAAGGTTTAAGCGCCGTCACGGCTTCCAGTTCCTCAATATCCCCTGGCCGCAGATGCTCAGCCAGATAAACCAAATCATTATCTTGCGGAAAGCGCGACGTAATCATTCATACCTCTGATAAATACCGCAATTAGGGCATAAATGCCCCTCAGGTGTTAGATGAAACAAATCATTTTCACACTGACAAACCCTGCGTGTTTCCGGTTGAAACTCAAATTTGTATTTGCCTTTCATAGTTAAACATGCAGGACATTCAAGTTTAGTGGTACCCGTGGGTGCTACTGCCTGCCATTCATGTTTACAATGCAGGCAGAATGCCAATCCAAAGCCCGTCTGTTCAGAATAAACCAGGTCGGTTTCAGGTTTTATAAAAGGAACCACCTTATTTTCAGACTTAGGCCATTCACAACCACGATTACCACAAAATGGGGTTCTAACGGATGGATTGCATTTACACATAACTTTTATAGATAACCTTTGCCGTGACACAATCCACAACGATCATCACCGAATTTAAAAACGCCATTGGGATTACATTCAGGGCAAGGACTGTCTCTTAATTTTTGCTCAAGCTCCAATTGTGCATCTTGAAAAAGCTTTGCCCGATAAAGTTCGCATTTCAAACGATACCCCTCTAACTGCCAAACTTTATTACGTGCATTTTCAAAAGCAATCTTGTTTCCCAATTCTTGATCAAAGTTTTCAGGAGAGGCACACGCAGACTCACCGGTCACAGTAAAACCGTTTTTAAGCGTTAACAGGGCCACTGTAGTAGTGGTGCCGGGAAATGTATAAAACGCTTTTTTAGTAATCGCCGTATCAATATCAGACGGCTTTATACGTAGCGCATTTAAACCTTTCGCTTGAATTTCATTCTCAATCTCTTGTTCACTCATAAAATAATCCTCATAAAAACTAACCACCCACCGCAACTTCCAACGTCATCCCCACCACCGTCAACGGCAGCGGATCACTCATCAACACCATCACCTGCGAACTTTCATTCAAACTCGATGTAATCGCCACCTGTAAAATATCACTCACTAACGGCGTAGGCGCACTCGGCGCAAACACCCCAGTAGTCACTTGCACTAAATTCGGCACATCTACCGCCGCATTCCCTGTATAAGGCCCGGCCATAAATGCGCCAGAATCCACTACACGCACCCAAATATCATTGACATCTTTAACGCGGCTCTGCCCCATATCCGCATCACCCTGAATAATCGGCGGCGGCGTTATCAATTGTGCAGTAAACGGCAAACCCACCTGCACCAGTGTCGCTGCAAAATCCAGATTCACCACCCCCCCGGTTACCACTTGCTGGCTCATCACATAACCATCCGCCAAAATAGCCACCGTTTCGCCTTCCAACCAATTCAAGCCAGCGATTGACGAAACAGGCCCCGTGCTACTGGTAAAACTCGCCCCAGCATCCACGTAAAAAGCATTCATTAAATTAACCACTAAAGGCGGATCAATATATTCCAAATAACGTACCGTGTTTCCGTTCACGGTACGCTTCACAATCACATACAACCGATCAGCACCATTTTCGGGAATGGAACAACAGCTTTCAAAAACACCATCCGTCACATGTTGGTGCCAAGCGCGAATATCCTGATCTGGCACATACGTCAACCCCAACAACACCCCCGCACTATTAATCGCCCATACAATCGGATTCGGCGTATGTGTATACGCCATATCCACAATCGTTTCGCCATCAAACAAATGCTGTGCCAGCAAACACAAATCCGCGGATTTATACCCTTGGATGGTCCAGTCAAACGATAACTCGCGCAACCGGCCACCGTTATATTGCGGATACACCACAAAATTATTGCTGGTAATGGGCATTACATTCGCAGCGCCATTCTGCGCCTGACTTTTAATCGCCAAACTGGAGGGCGTCAATGCATCCCCCGAAGCGGTATAAATCCGAAACTCGTTAGAAGCCGTAAATGCAATCAAATCCAACGATTGCACTAAGTGCAATATTTGATTCTGCCCCCGCGCATAAATACCAAACCGCAACGCGTCACTGGCTTGGCTCGGAATCGAATAATCCATATTATTCTCGGTACCCGATTGCGTCGCCCAGCAATTAGACGGTTGATTGATCGTGCCACCAAAGAACTTACGTTGCTCGTAATAACAGACAGCGCCCGGATAATTTCCCGCGCTATTAAAAATGGTGGTGTTTTGCGGCGGCGTCTGCCCCATATCCGGCGTAATATTGTTATCCGTAAATGTATTTACGCCATACGGCACCTGCCCCGCATAACCAAACGCACCGCCATTAATGCTTTTATACACGTTATACGCGCCAATCGTCTGCCCGCTCGGTACTGTCGCCGCCGTCCAAGTAATAGTGTTATAGTCACCCGTCACCGTTAAATCATTGGTGACTGCACCACTGGCTGTGCTGGGCAAACTTTCCTGCACCCCCAAACTATCGACAGTCGTCACTTGGTATTTAAACGTCTCAGTAACAGACGCATGCGGTGCAGTCGCCACCGCCGTCACGGCCGTGGGTGGCGTAAATGCCGACGAAAACGCAATAGGCGCTAATACCCACTGTGTATTTCCCAGCCGTTGCAATTCTTGTGGCGGATAATTTGGATGCACTAACGTAATCACATCGCCCGATTGCACATAATGCAACGTCGATAAATCTGATTGGTTATACGGATTCGGTATTTCATATTCTCCCGTACCCGGCATAGCATACCAATTCAACGGATTAGCAATCGGGGCCAGCCCTGTATTAGCGAGTATGCAGTAATAATTCACACCACCTGCCACCACCGCATCACCCACATGATACGCAGTCACAATCGCCCATGTCGGCAAAGTACCTGCCAACAACACAGCGCCATCGGCATAAAATCTAAAATTACCCGCAGATGCCACAATCACAAAATTCTGTGTCTGGCTAAAGTTAAACTCAATCAACTTGGCATAAGCCGTGCCGTTTTTAATCGCCGCCACAAACGCGGTACCCAAACGCCGAATCACAGGGCCTTGCGGTGTCACCAGCATATTCAAACACGTCGCCAACCCATTCGCCACTTTGTCAATATCCACCCGCTCATACATCAACGGCGATATTTCCCCGGTCGAAAAACTTAATCGTAACGTTCTACTATTCGGCATAAATTAAGCACCGTTTCGCATAGCCAGTGCGGCTGGCACATAACGTGGATGCTCCACACGTCGATTCGCATCCGCCACCTTGGCTTTATCCAGCCAAAACGTATACGTCTGCAACAATTTTTCAACCGCCGTCACACCTACATCCCCTTTAATCATCGCCCCCGCCAATTTACTGGCCAGCATACAACTCAACGCTTGCACAAATAACGGCGGAAAATTCGCAGCACTGGTCACAAACCGCACATACTTCAGCATAGCATTGGCTTGATTGGTCAAAATCAAACCATTACCCTCACTATCTGTTTCACAGGTAAAGTCCTGCTGGGTGGCCAGTTGCATGCCCGGCGAAAACGTCGGGTAAAAACTCACCAAACCCAACGGTGCAGGATAGGCGTTCGAAAATGTCCCGGTAATATCACCCTGTGCATCCGATTCATAAATATCCAAAGGCGTCACGACATCCCCGGGTAACTGATACGCGTACTGCCACAACTGATTTGGATTATCCACATTCGCTAACAACACAGTCGTAGTCGCAAACGTCCAGGCAAACTCCGCCAATAACGTCGATAAAGACAGCGAATACAACGCCTGACAATTCGACGCGGCAACAGATCCATCAGTTAAAGACGAAATCACCGCAGGCTTGCCAATCAAAACCAAGGCGGCATTACAAATATCAACGTCAGTGGTAGCCATAGGTTAAGGGGTGGGTAAGTTAATCGCTAATAATTGCGCTGTAGTGGTCGCAGACGCAATCGCGGCACGATCGGTCACACAATTGGCCAACCACATCGCATCGGATACCGCATTAGGAATGCCGGTCAATGTATTATTTTGTCTAATAACCGCCGCAGCGATAGCCGCCGCATTGTATTGCGCCAAATAAAAGGCTTGTGCTTTAACGATATTAACCGACACGGTGGTGCCATTCAGCATCCAGGCATCAAAAAAAACAGCATCATTTCCAGTCGGCAACGTAGCGTTATCCACAATAATGGCCCCAGCTGGACAATCGCGCGTTAATACCGTTTCAATCGGTATCGCACCCGTAGGCGAACAAACCGAAACACCACCCGCTGCATTGGTAAAAATAATTACTTGTGTCATGGTATTACCTGTAAAAAGTTGCGCTAATAGTATTGGCATCCACTTTGGTTTGGATGTTATTACAGACAATAATTTCGCACGCACTCGCAGAAGAGCCGCCATAATACTGATTGGCTACACTAATATTGCCGTTGTTATCGTTATTTTGTTTAGCAGTAATGCACGCGGCATAATTAGCATCCGCAAACGGCGTAGTAAAGTTAATCGTATAGTCCCCCGCCGCATTACGCGTCACAGAACTCACATTAAAAGACGCCAAAATAGTGGTCGTCGTCACGCCATTAAATCGCACAAAGGCTTGACACAGTACGCCAGGCGATAAAACCGCCAAAGCACTGGTGGCGGTAGTTGTCTGTAAAAAGTTTTTTATCACAGACGATAAGCCCATAGCGGCTAATAAGCCGGGCAAATTTGCCGCAGCAATCACATTGGCCATAAATGCTGAAACAGCAGATTGCGCAATATTAGCTAATTTAGATAACACCGGAACTGGATTTCCATTGCCATCCAATCCTACTCCGAATACCAAACTGCCTGGCGCCTGATTACCAATACCACCCACTGGCACACTCGGCGTACGACTCAACCATTCCGCCAATTGCTGTATCAAAATACACAGCCGATCAAAACCGCTATTAATCGCTTGCGCCGCAGCCCCCGCCACTTGCACATTCACGGTATTCGATAAATTACTGGTAATCACCAGCGACGTCGTAGCCGGTACCACCGCCGTCGTCGTCACCGTGCAACCCGGTGCAGCTACCTGATCCGGATTAATCACCACCGTATAATCCGTACCCAGCACCAAATCAACACCGGAATACGTAGCATTACCCGCAGAATCCGACCACGAAACCAGCACATCCGCCGTGGTATACACCAAAAATGGAAAACTCATCACCAACGTCGTGCTGCCATTCCCTAAAAACGGACCACTTCGCCGCTCATTCGTATTCAGTAATGCCATTTAAAAACTCCAGACATAAAAAAACCCGCCGAAGCGGGTTTTTCTGATTTTAATTATTTAAGTTAATTTATTAATTAACACGCTGAATAGCAACAAACAATGTGTACCTAGCTTTATAAATAGATAGCTTATAGTTGGTTGGAATCAATGCAAAAATTACGTTCCAAATTTCTGCCGCTTCTAATGCAATATCTTCAACTACAAACCAACCACCAACGCGTAATTTAGGCAAAGCAAATTGCAATGTATTGATATTTGCGTCGGGTGAATGCAGTCCATCATCAATAATCAGATCGAACTGATAAGGCAGTTGGTTATCAAGAGCAACGAAAGCAGCGGGATCAGTCTGATCTACAAAAAATGTTTTAATGCGTTCTTCTTGAAAAAGAATGCGAGTATCAATATCAGCACCATAAATATTGGCATTGGGCAAATAATCCCTAAATGCTCTTAACGATGCACCGGGTGAACCAAAAAAACCCATATTCGAAACAACATCAGTATGATTCGTTCCCATACCAATTTCTAAAACATTTCTAATTTCAGTTGTATTACTAAGGATAGCGCCATAGGCATTATGATACCAATGACCACCTTTATCGCTTCGGTACTCTTGAAATTTCTTAATAATTTCATTAACACTATTACGCTCAGCCTCATTTTTCGCAAAATTCTCAATCTCGATTATGTCGGCTTTTCTAAGCTGTATATGATCAACAAACCGACTAAGTGCCGGAAATGTTTGATTAATAGATTGCATAGTAATAGCCGAAATATCCCTATAATCACCCGCACTGGTTGTAGCAAACGATGGGAAAGTCGCTTGAACATTAATACGGTTAAAATTAAACCATTTATGCCAGAGCTCTCGTTTTTTTTGAACAATACCAGGAAAACGTTGGCTAAATTTTTTAGCGTGTTGAATCAGTGTTAAATTTTTGTCCATAAAATTGAGATGTTAATTATGAGAAGATGCGCCATAGCTGGCATGTAAGATTGTCACTATAACAAATCACAAGCGTTAATTAAATCATCAATAAATAATTTGATTGCCAACTCAAATAACATCGCAGATATAAAGTATTACCATCATCTGAATAAATACCGACTGGTGATGCTACTAACTTACTCATGATAATGCCTCTGCTGCGTACATAAACTTTTAAACTAACTGAACAACTGTAAGCGCAGGCGCTAAAGTGGCTGCAACGATTACTAACTGATCTCCTGGTCTTAATACAATATAATTTCCAGCAACTGGGTAAGAGGCTGGGTAAGGGTCATATGTCATAGTAGGGAAGCCTGCTTTATTAATAGGTTCATAAATAGCAGAAGTGATGCTTCCAGTTTGGTTAATAGCTACCCCCAACGCTGTAGTTGTTACAGCAGAACTTATAGCAGTAATAGCTGCAGAATTATTGGTTAACGTTGCTGTTAATACTACAGGACCCCCAGCAGTAGTAAACGTTAAGCTATACTGGCCTGTTGGTCCTGTAAACAGCGCATTTAGCGTACCTGTTGTAGCCGCTGTAATGTTAGCAGTTAGTGTGCCGCTGTAAGATGCTGTTCCAGGCTGAAACAGCACTTGTTGCAAACCTTCGGATTGGTTGATATATGTATTAGATCCCACTATAGTATATGGTTGGGTTGGTATATTATTAGCAACTTGATAAATAGTAACAAGGTTTACTTGGATATGGGGATTATTAGCGGGTGTACTGAAATCCAACGGGGTAGCAGCCGCAGCGCCAAAAAACATCTGTGTAGTCAGATGGTGTGCTGAACCTGTAGGTACTCCAGGAATTAATATGGGCGGCGTAGCAATATTAAGTATATCGCCTGCGTTTAGCGTAGCCCAACCTTGATAATTATCTTGAAAATCAGTTGTTTGACCCGCAAACCCGTAAGTGTGGTAGGAGTCGTCCATCGTTAATGTGGCTTTCAACTCTATTAAATTAGTAGGATTAATTATTTTTACTTGCCACAACGCAACATATACATTATTGGGCTGCACATAATTGAAGTTGCCAAAATTATCCGTAGATAGTGTTATACCTGCTACTGTTCCATTTGATGAGGTAGGATAAGGAATGGCTACCGTTTTTCCAGCTAGCATAATATCCAAACCAACAGGGGTTCCAGAACCGTTTGTGCCAACATTCGTCACACTCGCCTGTGTCTGTCCACCAGTGTAACCATCTAATGTATAAAGCAAGTGACTTGTGCCTGGCACAGCTGTTTTAGCTCCTGCTGCTGCGTTTAACGTCCCTGTTGACGCACTTAGTATATACGGGTCATTAACAAATACACCTCCGCTTGCTGTATCAATGCTAGGTAAAAATTTTGGTACGTTGAATAAGAAAGACATTTTTTTAATAAAGTCTTTTGCTATCAACGTAGCTCCATCTCTATTAGGATGGACTCCTTGGTCTACATATTTTGTTATTGGTGCACCTGTAACTATATTATCTGTAATTGCTTGGTTAAGATAAGTAAATACATTGCCAGGGTACAGACCAGGAAGTGTGTTTACCATCCAATTAGTAATCGCAGCATAATTACTTGTGGCTGGATAAGAGCTATTTGGGCCTGGAGTAAACACTACAATTAGTATATTTGGGTATTGATTTAATATCTTACTAATGGCTTGCTGCAAACTAAGTTGCATAGTAGCTAACTGTGAGGCGGTATATGGGTTTTGACCCATATCATTTTCAAAAATCCCTAGTAGTATCACTAAGTTTGGGGTATCAATCAGTGTTTTAAAGATACCGTCAAAATCTTGCAGCATATATGCGCCAACATACGATGCATTTGGTGCAGATAACGAATATGCCGGTGCAGCGTAAGTACCTAATTCGTCAATACACGCTGGGTATCCTGTTGAGCCGCCACTGCCGGTATATGCCGCTATAGGGTGAAATATAGTAGGTACTGATCTGCAAGGTTTAAACGGTTGCCCGCCTAATGTGTTAATCGCCTCTAGAATACCATTTTGATACTGCGAAACCTGATAAGAAGGTGAAGCCCCAAAAAATGAGTTAGCTGCGTACCCAACTTGATTTTTTGCGTTGATACTATTACCTATACTGAGTACCGTGAACACATTCTCAATAGGTGTATCTAGTGTTAAACCTACGCCATCCCATATCCAAGTTGTTTGACCTATAAGGACAGAGGTACTTGGTACGTTGGGGTTTGCTAAAAAATATGCTTGGGCAGCTGTATAAGTTGTAAATACTTTAACCAAACTTAAAAAATTTCCTGCCCGATCCATAGAACCTAATAAAATATTACCATCATCTGAATAAATACCGACTGGTGATGCTCCTAACTTACTCATGATAATGCCTCTGCAATATGTTCAATTGAATGTTGTCCTAATTCATCCGCCTTATAGACATTAGGAAAATAAAGTCGCTCAGGTTCAAGCACCTGGTGTAAACCAACTGGAAAGTCGGGTATCAAGTCGTATCTACCCGCATAATGCTCAATGGCAAAACCCATGTGCAAAATGGCATCGCGCAAAGTCACATCCACCGTCTTCGGACAAGCAAACAAAATCAGCCGAGTCGGTTTAATCAAAGCCGCCAACAACAACGCCAGCGCCGCTCCCTCGCTATGGCCGCTGATAGTAATGTCCGCATCTAAAGGAAGTTGGTTATACACCCGCAATACCTCAGGATAAATCTGCTCAACCCGGTCCACAAACCCCGCATGCGCCTCACCATCCAAATACGCCTTGGTCACCACCAACGCATCGGTTTTAAGGTCCGAAAAATCCCGGGTACCCCGCAAATCAAGATGAAAATGCCCAGGCTGCGCCATGGTAAAAAACCCAAACCCCTGTGGAATAGCCGTTAATATCGCCCGTCCCTCAAACGGTTTATTCTGATAGGCCGCCACCACCGCCAAAGCCGATTTTTTTGCAAGCGACATTACAACTCACCCCGCTCCGCCGCACGGCGCTCAATATGGCTTTTGGCAATGGTGTGGTTATTTTTAATATGAAAATAAACCGTACTGGTGGTGGTAATCCCACCAAAGAGCACTCCAAATGCCACACCATTGGCATTCAAATAAGTCATCACCTCATTCGCCACCAATCCCAAACTGGTGACAATCGAAGCAATCGCACTCACAATGGCTTTATAAGAATCTGTCACGCTAGCCCCCGCAATCCCTTAAATGCTCCAGTTTCAAAGCAGCCGCCGCCTGCAACTGCTCCACACTCATCACGTTCAACTGCTCCGTGGTATAACTAGGCACTGGCTGGCTGCACTGTGCCGGCGGGTTTAACGGGGCTGGCTGTGATTGCAACGCTTGCACTTGCTGTTGCGGCGTGAGAGTCGAGCAAGCTAATAAGCTGTTGCTGAGTAAGACCAGAAACCACACTTTGTATTTGTTCATTACTTAATTTTCCTGATTGTTCGTTTCTGATAATAGCCATTAACCCAGACGCCACCGCAATACCACCCAACAACGCACCTGGGATATTCCCCGTTAACCCACTCAATACCGCACCCGCCGCATTAGCAGCCAGATCAGTCGTACCCGGCGGAAAATACGCGGCAGCCGCACCAATGGCCGTCGATAACCCCACGCCCGCATAACTCGACGCTTGCGGCCCCGTATTCTGAATAGCCGTTAACACCCCCACCAAAGACGACGGTGCAGACGGCACCTCCGTATACGTCACAGCACCCGTAATCGGATCAACCACTTTCTGACACGTCACGGTAGCCATTACGACGCAGCTCCCGTCGCCCCAGCCGCAGCACTCTGCCCACTCGCACCCGTAATAGAAGCCGCCAAAGCCAACTCACTGGCATACGTTTTCGCAGCCAATACCGATACCACCGTACTAGTAGTATCCTCAACCGCCCAATCACCCACCGACACAGGCCCCGATACAGGAATCGTCGTGCCATCATCCAACGTGGCCGTTAATCCGGTAATCTGTGCAGACTGCACCTGCACTGCCACCGTTTTCGCTAAAAACACTGGTTTCATATTTGCCCCAAACAATAAAAAAAAATTAAAAAAAAAGGCCAGCAAACGCCAGCCCTTTAAACTAAAGACTTAAAACTTAAGTCTTTTCATCACCCTCCAGTGGATCGGTTTCCGTCGGCACCGGCTTGGTTTTCGCCGACGCCTTTACCAGCTGCACGTTATCCCCCAATACCATTCCTTTCGGAAAAGTCGTTTCAAACTCCTCACCCGCCTTAACAATGCGGCACTCATGAGACAGCAATAAATCTTCACTCGCAATATATCTAGCCATAATCTTAAGCCACCGTAAAACCAGAAGGATAATAAGTGTTTTGGCTCGGAGTATCAGCCACAAACGCGCAACTAAATGCACCGGCTGTTAACGGCCCACTGTTCACAGTATACTGCACACCCAAATAACGCTGACCCAGCGCTTGTGCCGATAAATTAGCCTGCGGAATCGGCAACGAAATAGGCCGACGTCCTGCTAACAAATCCGCTACCGGAATCGACGGAATATCACTCAACACCGTCGGTGATGATAACGACGCACTCGCCGAACTAATCACCTGAAACGTCACCGACGCACCCACACCCGCCGCTGTGGTATCCACTGTAAACATCGCATATAAATCATTCCCCGGACCTAAATCACGAGGTTGCGATAAATCAATCGAATACGTCGACGTCGTAGTAGTCGTCACTGCTTGCGCAGAACTCACCTGCAATAAATAATCTACAAGAGACATATATAGACCCTCAAATCAAAAAAAAACAGAATGGGTTAAGCGCAAATCGCAAAACCCAACAACCCCTTAAACCACCAAAGACTCAGCAACACCCAACTGATCAACAATACGTACGGGAATCCCTAAAAAGTTCAACTCCAGCATTTCATCACCAAACTGAGTCGCCGCTTTTTGTATACCGAGATACGCAGAACTCATTTGTTTGGCTTGAATCATCAAACCCTCAGCAATAGTACGATTCGCATAAAAACAGGGGCGGCCCATACGCATATTCGGAATACGCGCAATCGCTTTCAGCATTAAATTGGTCACATTCGTAGCCGCCGTTAATGCCTGGGTATTCTGCACGCCAATCCAATCGGCAATGTTAATATTGGCAATGCGTACCACGTAACGCCAATCTTTAGTCACAAAACCACAATCCCATTGAAACAGGGTTCTAATCGCCTGGTACCAACCGCCGTTACCATCGGGTACAGACTCCTCACCCAAGTCATTCGTGGTTAAACCCGCTGTAGAGCCTTTTGGGAACGTACAAAACACCGTTTCCTTACCCCAAACTACCAGATAAATAGACGCGTTATTAGTACTATTACCACCCGCCAAAATCACATTACCCGCATTACCGGCCGGTGTTGGATTAGCCGGTGAGGTGCTATAACGCGTACTCAAGCCAGAGAACGTCGCATTGTTAACCCCCACATTGCCGTTAAATACGGTCTGTGTCATTTGCTGCACCATCGACTCGATAAACGGCGTAGCCTCACTCAATCGCAACTCAGCCGTATTACCGTTCAATTTGGCTAACTTCGCATCAATATGCGAACGTCCTTCCAACATCGCAATCGGCTCACTAATTTGCGAACTGGTCGATTTGCTCGGTGGAACGCCCTGGTTATAACGTCTAAAATAGACCACTGGCAAACCAGTACGTTGCGACACCACATGCGAGGTAGCCTGATTCGCCTCCACAAACACAATGTCTTCCAAAATATCATTTCGTTGACTCAGTAACTCCGCCAGTGGATCAATCTTGCCATCCGGCGATGTGCGCTTACTCACATCCGCTAACGTCAACTGTCCATTACCCAACGCTACAGCACCCACAAAACCCAGCGCCCAGCTCGAATCACCGTTTAAATAATCAGCGCCAAGCGAAACACCCACAGGCCAATGACCCGCAACAGCCACCACGCCCGATAACAGATCGGCATACGCAAACCCCGAAATACAACCCAACAGCGCAAACAGCGCCACCTTAAAAGCCACACCCCATCGTTTCATTAAAAACACCCCTAAAAGATTCAATCCAAAAACTCGATACCCGCTACCGATTAACCGCTTCATCCCATCCGCACAACTCAAAAACTCCTAAAACTACTTCTTAGGCGCATTAGGAAACATACGCTCCGCTATAGTCGGTTCCTCATGACTACCACCCGCACTACCACCCGGCAAAAACCCATCCTCACCCAACTGCTTACCTACTTTGGCTAGCATCCGTATCATTTCTGGATGATTACCCAACCCCGTGTCTTCCAAATACTTCGAAAACTCTGGCGTCGCCAACTGATCACGCGCCTTAATCGCCAAAGCCACATTTTCTTGCAGCTTCTCGCCACCAATCTCCGGATCAGACTGACTGGCATTCAACCAGGCCGTATCACGCGCCAGTGTTTCCGCGATCTTATTGTCTTCCACTTGCTTCAAAATACTCTGCGCCTGTTTAACGCCCAAATCCGCTAACGCTTGTGCTTGTTCTTGGGTTAAATTGTACGTTTTAGCGGCAGTCGTAAACTCACCCAGCAAATCCGCATTAATGGTTAAGCCATCAGGAATGCTAAAGTCTGTATATTCAATACCTCCAGTCGCACCGCCAGAGCCAGACGCGTCAGTGCCGCTGGCATCTGCTCCAGCATTTCCGCTGCCCACGGCTCCGGATTCTGTTCCAGTAGCGTTCGCCGCTCCCGATCCTGTTCCAGCGCCCGCACCTGTAGCCGCAGCTGTTCCAGTCGTCGTCCCTGTTGCAGCTTCACCAGTTCCCACGCCCGTTCCCCCTGCGCCCGCTTCGCTTGCACCACTTCCGGCTGCACCGGCATTGTTTGTTCCTGCATTACTCACCCCGCTAGCTGTTGACATGTTTTAAATTCTCCGAAAGTAATTGAATATATAAATCAGGAAAATCGTTCCTGATCCAATTAGAAATTTCCACACCCACGCGCCGCGACCCCTCATTAAAGGCCGTTAAATCCGCAGCGCCTGGTACAAAACTTTGCTCATCTTTATGACAGATATACATAATTCGACTTAGCACACGCCGCCCTTGCACGGTATTCAGCACGGTACGCAAATCATTCAACTGCTCCAAACGTTGCAAACGAGCCAATTCAGCCTGTTCGGTCTGACGTTCTTCCAGTTCCTCACGATCTAAAAACCCGTCCATCACGCAGCACTACTCTGTTGTGCCTGCATACGTTGCATTAACTGCCCAGCTGCCGTATCCGGTCCGGTATTGGTATCGCCCAAGGTTTTGGCAATATTCGCCCCATGCGCCAAAATCATATTGTTCTGCATTTGTTGTTGTTGACGCGCTTGTTGCTCTCTAATAAATGCCAAATTCTGATTCGATGTAATCAACACCGGATCAACACCCAGCGTATCGCCCATCACATCCACATAACTATCCGCATCCAGCTTATCCAGCACACTGGGTTTCACCGCCGCGACTTGAATAATGCCCGCCACAAACCGATCAATGGCATTCACATTCACCTGTTTCTGTGCTTGGGCCAACATCGAGATAAACTGAATGGTTAACGAATGGCCATTCAGCTCCGGCGGCGCAGGCGGTAATAAATTCGCTTTCAACATGCGCTCAAAAACAATGGTCACCAGGGGTTTACCCAGCTCATCATTCAAACGTTCCACCACAGGCCCCAGCATCAACAACTTTTCTTCATTCATCGTCGAAACTTGCGTGGCCGTCATGGCGGCAGGTGCCGTGTTTTCAGAAATCATCAAAAACAAATTTTTATACATGGCATCATCAATCCGTTGACGTACATCCTGCTGAATCATCAGCAACTCACGTAAATCCAGAGCTACATCCCACGCCGACCGAATACCGCCATTTTGAGTCGTGGAATCATAAAAAATACGCCCACCCGGAAACGTCTCAATCTCCCGATTCATGTATTCCGTAGGAATTTGCAAGGGCGGCATCACTTTATAGTCAACGGCTTGCAACTTTCTAAATTCGTGCGATTGCAAACCAATCACATCCCCTAAGCAATCCATGCCAGGGCTATTGCCATACATATCACCGCCCTGAGTCATCCAACGCGGAATTACGCACGGAAACTGTTTAAAACCCGATTCGCGCAGCACTTGACCCGTACTAACCGAAGATTCCCAATAAACGGATTTCCACGGCATATTCAATGGCCCTAGCTTGCCAGGTTCCCGATCGGCACGCGGCTCAATCGCATGACGAATAGTGATCCACAAATGCAGATTGCCTTTGTCCCACGCCTGCTTTACAGAATGAGAGCAATTGTTATATCCAAACTCTTTCACCAACGCGCCGACCGTGGCATCAAACTCACGGTAAATGGTGTCCACTTCACCCATAAAGTTAGTGGCAATCGAATACTCACCAATTTCAAACGGATACATCTGGATAATATTTTGAAAACTATCGCCCAGCATGGCACCACCCGTACCAAATGCACCCAATTCGCCATACATCCCATGCAACACCCGATACAAATTCGACTGCGCAAACACATCCAGTACCAAGCGAGAACACTGGCTTAACCATTCTTTAACAGGCTGATACTTCATCAAATCCTGATCAGCCAATTCCAACACAAACCAAGGCCGCGCAGGGCTGGTCATACCCGACATCATGCCCGCAGCCAAAACACGTAAAGCGCGTGTGGCCGTGTTGTCATAAATTGAATTATCCCGACGCCAACCCTTATTGCGATCGGTCAAAAAATAACGACCAGAACGCGGCGTAATGTATTTAGAAATAGACGCCCACTGCGGCCACCACGACGCACGCTCATCTTTCAACGCCTGATAACGCTGATTTAATAACCGCACCTGATTCGAATCCATTACTGCCCCAACAACGTATTACGTTTAGTTTGATTAGCGTTTAATGCTTGCCCCGCACCTAATCCAGAAGTCAACAACGTATTACCCATCAATAACGTCGTCTGTGCAGCCGTCGTTTGCCTAACCGCACCCGGTGTCGCCATCACCGCCGCCTGAGGTGGCGGCACAGTCGCCGGTGTTGCAGGTGCTGATCCACCACCAAAACACATACCTATCGTCCTCTATCAAAGAAATTGTGCGGATCATACCCGCGAGATTGTTGTTGCTTGCTTTGCTGAGTACGATCAAACGCCGCAATCGGATCATGGCCACGCATCTGTTCATCACGATGACCACGATGCATGCTTGATTTTTTATGCACCGGATACGCAAACGATAAAGCCAAAGCATCGGCCCTGTTAGGTGAATGCAGCTTACGCCGCTTCATATCTTGCTTACTTTCCAGTTGAATCTTGCCGTCCATGCGCGGCACGGTTTCAGGCTGTATTAAATTTCGATACAACTCATGGTCGTTATCCTCAATCTTGCCACCGTCTTTCAACCAGTCGCGCATCAACTTCCACATTTCGGCGCGTTTATTTAAACAACCGGTATCGGTAGAAGCGCCGCCAAACCAAACCAATCGCCATTGCCTGCCCAGTGTCTTACCCACCGAAACAATCCCGGTACCATAACCACCGTCAATAAACACCGCATCGGCATTATGCTGATCTTCCAAATTGCACAGAATGTTAGCCACATGCACATCGTTATCATTACGTGGCATGGTATGCAGAACCGTAAAATACAAACCCTGACGCAAACCAATAACCAATTCATCATCACCTTCCCACGCGGGATCACAGGTCAATATCTTGGGCGCAAAATCATACTGTTCAGTACGAAGTTGTCTGCGTTTTGCCAAATCCACATCGGCTGTAGAGATAAACTGCTTAATCGAATGACTGGGGAAAATACCGCGTACCCGGACTTTCACAAAATCCGAATCAATTCCATAATCCTCAACCCACTTAGCCAACTCGACTTTATTGGTAATTGCCACATCCCGACTATCAATCTGCCGGGTATTCCAGCGTTTCGAAATATTGCCGTTAAACACATCAGCAAAATCACCACTATTACGGGTCGGATTACCAAACTTAAACCACATCGGTTCGCCTGTTGCCAAACCACCGGATGCCACTTCGCTAATCTTGTCCGGAATAGCAGACGCCTCGTCAAAAATATAAAACGACGTAGCCGTGGCGGCATGCTGTCCAGCAAACGATTCTGAATTTTCTTCACGGCAAGTTTGAGCAGAACAAAACCAGTCGTCCGGCATTTCTACATGACTCATACGCATAGAGCCACGCCCGGTCGAAATTTTCCACCAATGTGAAGTAATCGACTTTTTAGCCCAATTGGAAATAGCCGCCCAAGTTTTGGTACTTAACTGCTCGTTGGTATTGGCAGTGACTGTGCCATGAGAGCCGGGCCGAGTAGACATAATCCAGTTTACAATCCAGGCGGTCAGTGTAGATTTACCGATACCATGCCCAGAAGCCACGGCCATCTGGATAGGTTGCACGGCATGTATACCATCAAAGCCCCGCGCCCTAACTTCATCACCCAAATCATCCAAGAACTCACAGGCCCACACATCTGGACCATACTCACAGCCAAAGCGTTCGCGATAAGGCGATTCTAATTTGATCAACTGCAAAGAGGGATCAGTAGACCACGGAAACGCAAACATCACGAACCGCAGCGGATCGGCATAACACGCCACCAGTTCATCAACCAATAACTCGTGATCCGCAGCGGTTAAAATCATTTCACCACCTGCAATTTAGGTCGAGCCTGTTTCAATGCGCTTTTTAACGCATCCGCAGTCTGCACAGCCATACTATCGCTATCAGCATCAAACATGCCCAAATGTTTAGCCAGCATTTCCAACGCTTTATTCTTGTCCCAAAAGGCTAATTCTTTCGTCAAACCGACAACCATACCGTAAGCGTCTTTTTGCTCAGATACCTTCACAGATTTAATCGCAGCACTCAGCGAATCAGACCACTCATTTACCGGCCTAAGTGCGCCATGCGCATCAAAGGCTTCACGCGGGTCACTATAAGCAATAGCGCCCAATTCCAGTATCACCCTATCCTGACTAGCGGCTACTCTAACCGCCCTTTCTCGTTGCTTTTCCAAAACCGCCATCTTAATTGTCGGTTTTGATAGGTTTTCATTACCAATCTGCCTAGCGGATTTGTTTGAATACCCCGCACGTAACGCCGCGCCCTCTGGATGCAAGTCAATCAAATACTCATCAACAAACCGCTTCTGTTTGTCATTCAGTAAATCATAAGCACTCAAGAGAAGACCTCAAAAACAAAAAAGGCCTGATGACAATCGCCACCAAGCCCCGATAAAGAAAATTCCAAAAAAAAAGCCCGCTCCATTACTGGGCAGGCTTTCGGCAAGTATAGCGATTTATACCCCTAAAGTGGTGCGGTGTCAAATCCTTTCAATCAGTGCGAAAAACACGATTGCACAGCACCATCTAAACCACTCAAATATAACAACAATTCCCTATAACGATCAGACCAAGTTCGACCAAAATTAGCATGATGAAAACCGACAAATTGGGCTATTTTCCGATGAGATAGCGGTTTAACACCTAAATTATCCACCACCGCCACCTCAGCCAACCGCTTCAAAACAGCCATCGATCGTTCGTTAGACCAGTTGCCCCGGGGTGGCTCCAGTGTCAAAGCCAGCCGTTCCGTGTCTTCAATCAAAAACCAAATCGATTGCTCATCTAAACTATATTTGGCCAACGCATAATGCATCGCCTCTAAACTCAAGCCAGACAACAAACCAGCCAGCTCAGAACGCGACAACCGCACACCCGATCCACACGCACCCGACTGCGGTGCCAACACAGAACCCGGACCCATCAACGCAATCACAAGCGCAAACACAGCATCTCTATCTATCAACCACCCCCGCCTCATCGGCATACAATTTACATTTAAGCCCAAACCGCTGGCCCTTTTCGCAATACGTCTCATCCCAAGCTTCCCGCGCCCAAATACACCCGGTACACGCCCCACTTTCCAGCTTGATCAAAAACTCCAGCGGATCACGATACGCCGCTCTTTCATACACCTCAGCTATCAACACCTCCTGTTTCATCAAAAAACCGCCGCTTTACCTAATTGGCGGTAAATACGTCCAAGGTCGACCAGGCTTAAAAATCAACCCTGGGCGGCTACAGCCCTTGTCTTTTCTATGTTTGCTCTATGTCCTATGTAAAATATAAAAATAGAACGTAAAAAAAACATGAAAACAAAGATAAACACATGTCGCGCGTATACGCGCAGAACGTCAAAAACCTAGGACATTGGACAAACCCAATAACGGCGCGGCCTCTAGACGCCCATGGTTTAGAATCCGCCCAGGGCGGAAGTCAAAAAAACCTAAAAATAGGCCGCCGAGCTAGCGCTAACGCAAGGAAAAACCGCGCGGTCAAAAAATAACAAAAACCGAAAACCGCTAGCGCAGACGAGAGCAATCCGCGTAAATCGGCGTAACAACGCGCCGACGAGGAAATAAAGAGTGCTACGCACGTTATTTTTGATTTTAAACATACGTGTTATCATCCGGCGTCGAAAATTGATTAACATCATCTTTAAGTACACGCTGCAATAACGGTCGCTGAAAACCTTTCCGACGCAACATACCCCCGCGTGGTGTCGATTCCTTACAATTTCGCCACCCCAAAGCCAGCATGACGCGCCCCAAGCGCTGCGCGGCTGCCCCATGTGGGTCTATCTTTTGCCGCTCAATACCACACGCCTTAATCAACAAATGATTCGTCGGAAACCAGTTATACGTTCGCCTGCTCATTTCATTAACATAAGCATCCAACAATTCGATCCACTGATCATCCAGCTTGCGGGCTTCCTGTTCCGGCTCAAAATAAAGCTTCTCTTCTTCACGGGTTGGCCAATAACGTTCACCGGCATTCACGCGCTGGATCGCCTCAGCAAACAACTGTTCTTTATGCTCAGTCAACCACTCCAAACAAACCTCATCACAACGCACAGGCCAAATACGACGATTCCCTGTCATATCTTTCAAATACTGATCCAAGTTAGTTGTGCCACCAAAAAGACAAACACGCGGCGAAGTGACATGCCGTTTATCATAAGGACGCCGAAACTTATCCTGAACCACGGTTAAAAACTGCTTAAAATCCCGATCTTCCGCCTTGCTAAACTGGCCCATCTCCGCCATTTCATGCAACCACACCCCCTGGATAGCCATATTGCCCTCATTGGTGTTCACATCAAACGCCGTCTCACTAAACCACGGATCAGCCAGCGCACGGAATAAAGAAGATTTACCCATCCCTTGCGCACCTTCCAAAACCAGCATGTAATCAAACTTGCAACCTGGCGAAAATATGCGCTTAACCATGCCCATCAAAAAAAAACGGCCAGCTAAAATCAAAAACTCTTTACGCTCCGCCTGCACGATCTCTGCAAGCCAAAAATCTAATCGATCAACGCCATCCCACGCGGGTAAACTCAACAAATAATCACGCACCGGATGATAATGATGGTAATGCGCAGCCAACGACACTGCGTCTTTAATCGTGCCCTGGTTTTTAATAATCAAATTCAGGTTATCCACTAACCATTCATTCAACATCAAATCATCCCGATCTTCCCAATCACCAGGCACCGGGTTCCAGGGCACACCATGACGTTCAAACGCATACGAAAATTCATTAAACCTCGCACAATCCTTTAACAGCGGATGAAATCGTAAAATCTTAGCGACATTCGTCATGCACGGCTCATACGCGCCATTACTTTTTTTAATCAAATCATCCGACCACCACGGCTTTTGACCGGGTTGATCATCATCAATATCAGGCGGATCAGGCGGCATATCCCCCGTACCGGTATCAACCAACGCAACACCCGCAGTGTCCCCGCCGCCAGCGCTAGCAGGCGCAAGGGGTAAATCTGCCTTAACAGCCTGCCGAAACGGCATAGCCTGTGCCTCAATAAACGTAGCTAACGCCTCGCCTGTGCAGCCTTCAGCCACACAATCGGCAATATCCCAGCCATCCTTTTTCTCGCCAGGCATCGGCACAGCCATCAACCACACCGTACAACCTTGCGCAGATAACAACTGCGCAATCTTAATCGCCGTCACCATGCCCGGCTGCTCACCCAGCGACATCAACTCACCGGCAAACTCATTGCGCTGTGGATAACGTTTCGAGTCGCAATCCGGCCAAATGATCACATCACGGCCCGCAATCGGCGACCAGTCCGCCTTATGCGGCACTTTGCCACCGCCCGACCAACACAACACCGGCCGATCAGACAACGCCGCCTGACCCGCATCCGCACACTTCTCGCCCTCTACAATCAGTACCGGTGCATGGTCCGCAAACAAAGCCAGCCGATCCAAACCATACAACGGCCGCGGCTCCGCCCACTGCATAAACCGCCACTCACTTTTTTTCGAGCGCTCATGTTTACACCACGTCAACGGCACCACTTCCTTGCCACCATCACTGGTCACAAACCGGTACACATAGCCCAGCAATTTTCCCTGTTCATCCCTGTACGTATAAATCGCAGACGGCAAACCCCGCACACTATGAAACAGCGGTTTCTCCAGCTCCGCCTCAGGCACACCCGGTACCCAAAACGTGGTATTACTCGGTTTTTTCTCAGCCTCGGCTTTTACCGGCGCAGAACGCTGCACAACCGCTACACCACTATCCAAACCCAATACCGCCGCCAGCTCCTTGGCCGCCGCGCCTTGATCATTATTCAAAAAAAGATAGGCATACAAGCTCACAGGATCCGATCCACCATCCCCGGTGGAAAAATCAAACCAGCAACCCGATAGCACATTAATGGAAAAAGACCCCCGCCGCGAATCCGCCCGCATCGGATTCAAACACGAATACTCGCGCCCCGATCTAACGCCGCCCGGTACCCATTCGGCCACTAATTGAGCCAACTGAGACAGCGCAACCTGATTAATTTTTTTAAAATCGATTTTACCGGCCATTATTCACCGTCGAATCAAGCGGACCAGACACAATCAGCACATGCCCAGTGCGGGTTTTACGATCGGGATAAAACAACGTAGACACAATCGTCTCCGGTAAAATCTCACTACAACCATCCCAGTCCAACACAGGCCAACCTGCATGGCTCGGCATCAACTGCAAACGGCTAATAATGTCCCAATGCACATCATCAAGTGCGCCACACACAATCACGCTCATAACACGCCTGCCAACACCAAAAACAGGAGCATAAAAAATGCCAGCCGCCAGCAACCCAAACGAGAGGGCGCTATAAAAAACCAAATAAACACGCCTATCCCGTCAATCCAGCGCATCGGCAATATCCTCCGGAAATAACCCGGCTTGCATCGCTTTCAACACCGCCGCAATCCGCGCATTCTCATGACCGGCTTTAATGCCCATCTTGTTATAAATGCTACTCACATGCGTCGCCACAGTACTCACCGAGATCAATAATTGCAACGCAATCGCCTTGTCGCTCAACGCCGTGCATAACAAACGCAAAATCTCAACTTCCCGCTCAGTTAAATCAAACGGTGTAATAACACGAAGATCCTTATCTTTCTGCAGCACATAAATCGCCTCCCGCTCAGTCATCACGCACCTCCATAAAACTAATGAGTACAAAACACCTAAACCATACAACGGATAGTAAAAAAACCACCCAGCGCACAAAATAAACACCAGACAAACAGGGAAGCAGCGGAGGGAATCGAACCCCCGACACTAGGCTAATAAGGCCCACGTTCCACCACTGAACTACGCTGCATAAAAAAACCAAAAAAAAGCCGCTGCAAAACCACACAGCGGCCAGGTAGGGAAAGCCCCAGAAGTAACAGAGCGCACACACAAAGCGCAATCAAGCAGCATCTTGATTGCTCTCAGAAATAAAGATATCGGGACGTAGCTCAGACTTAGAAATTTTGCCGCCTGTAATTTTTTCAACATGCAAGGCCATTGCTGGTGAAAATTGACGTTTACCTCGTTTCACCATGGTGATGAAAGAAGGGGTAACACCAATAGCAACAGCAGCTTCTGAGCGTCCACCAAAAAATAAAATTAACTTTTCCATAGTCTAAAAATAACAGTTTGTTACTGAGAAGTCAAATGAAATTAATAACTGAATGTTATTCAACAATAAGTCATGCTATTTGCATGACCGGAAAAGACAGATTATTAGAAGAATTTTCAGCCCGATTTCAGCGGATGATTAACGAGAAAGGATGGTCAAGCGAAAGGCGTGAAGATATTGGTAAACGCTTAGGCGTTTCGGGTCCGGCTGTCACTTACTGGTTCAATGGCAACAGAATGCCAACCATCACCCAAGCAATTATGCTATCTAAACATTTCAATTGTTGCACTGAATGGCTTTTAACCGGCAACGGCCCAATACGCCCAATCGCAGAAACACCCGATTTAATAGATATTTCCTTATTACCGCCCCAGGAAAAGGCTAATTATAAAGCGCTCATTAATACGCGCGTTCAACAAATCAGAGAAACACAAGAACAATACCACGCCCTTACAACAGAGCAGAATAAAATCGCTTAAATGACAGACGAATACATTGAAATAAACCTAAGGCAATATTACCGTCAAAAGCTAATAATCAATATATTAGCTGTTCTAGTAATACTACCTATTAGCATAGGTTTAGAAGCTTATTCGCTAAAAAACAGTGGAGACAACTTTCATAATACATTTGGTTATCTGGGTATAACCGGACTAATAGTCTATCCATTATTTATCGTCAAAGCGTTAAACGCTTTAGGGGTTATTAACAGAATAGAACAGGGTGTAATGCATCCAGACAGAATGTCGTGGCTATTCTCAAACAGACTCGGCGCTGAAAAACTGATATGGTTTTGGACAGTTTTATTTTTCATTGCAGCATCAATTTCAATTTTATTAAGCAAAATTTAAATGACCAAAGAAGAGATTGAAATTTCAATACATAAACAACACGGCGAAATACAAGCACTTATGAATCTGTTGTTGGCATTGGCTATGATACAGATTGTTCATCATGGCTTAAAAATAACATGAAATTTTCTAAGGATGTAGCAACCTTTGTATCCTCTTTTAGCTCAAAGGGAATACCATTAAGCGTAATAACGCACCCAGATTTTAAAATGATTTCAGTCATTGATACCCTCCACATAAACTCAACACTAGACGGCGCAAACCTAAGGCAATTATTCGAAAACTATCAAATATGTTTATGATGTGCTCCGCCAGACATGTAACAAAATCTAGCGGCAATAGCAGTATTTCAAACACCTGATGAACTAGAAAAGCGGCCGATTGTACGGCCTCATCTTGACAAGTTACCTGCAAAGCAAAGCATACAGATTGTTTATGCAAATAGCTCCGCAGCCGATTAAACCCCGTGCGTTTCCACACTTGATGCAACCACTCAAGAAACTTGTAATCAAAATCTACATCTGATTTAACCATATCCCCCCCACTAAACCCGCACCATGCGGGTTTTTTTATGCCTGTCGCATATCTTAACATTTATTTTCTTTCAGAATAACAGATTGTTATTGACAACAAAATAACAGTTTGTTACTGTGGCGCCCAACAGCAAAAAAACCGCTGTTAAAACCATAACCCTTAACAATATAGGTGAGCAACATGCAAAAACCCAATCCCTCATTCCCCGAAATACTCGGCGAATTCGACGCCGGTATTTTCCAAGACAAAGTCCAAGAAGCCCTAAAAATGGTGGCGCTGGGCACCATCAACCACGGCAAAAAAGGCAGCCTGGTCATCCAGATCGATCTGGAACAAATCGGCAACAGCTCCAGCGTCACGGTTAAACACACCGTCAAATACGCCCAGCCCACCCGCAACGGCAAAAGCAGCGAAGAAGCCACCACCAGTACCCCCATGTACGTCAACAACCTGGGCTACCTAACCATCAACCAACAAACCGACGCCGACCTATTCGAAACCAACGGCAACATAACAACCATTCGGAGTATAAAATAATGGATGCAACTGCAATCAAAGCAATTCAAAACGACGCAACAACAAAATATATCAACGAAGTATTAGCCGTTGATCTCAACAACATTGCTGTTGCAATTCCGGATAACGCAAAACTGCAAAGCATCGAGGCATTTCAGCTTGTTCCCAATAAATACCGAGCAAAATTCATAACCCATTTGCTTGGCGAATTTCTCTCATACATCGATCAGCACGGCAGCTCAGATACGGATGTATTCATTGATGCAGAAAATGAAAAAGCCAAAGCCATAATCGACCTCGGTAACCCACTCGAACCAAAATGGGGAAAGCATACTGCTACCCTAATTTTAAAAAAAACGCCCTCATTCGCTGCACTGCTTCAAGCCGATAATGCCGCATTCAGTCAGCAACTCTTTATCGATTTTATCGAAGACTATAACGACCACATTGCATTTTTTACAGAAGAAGACGGCAACGTTATAGAAATCAGCAATCAAAAAGCCATTAGCATTCTGCGCAAACTCACTGTCAACAGCTCCAGCAATAACGAGCATCAGGTTAGTAATTTTGCCGCCAGTGCCAGTGCCATGGAAAAAATCGAAGTAAAAGCCGGAGAGTATCAGCTACCAAGCTACTTCATTTTTAACAGCCGTCCATACGAAGGTTTTAGTGATCAATCGTTCAAATGTTCGCTGCGGACAGTTCACCACGAAAAAAACGTCAATCTCAAATACCGCATCATGCAAAAAGAATCCCAACTCGAAATAATCGCCGAAGAATTTCGACATCATATTAAAAACGGTATCAACGAAGCTGACATCTACATTGCCATCGGCACGCTCGATTACCAATAAATTATTCATCCCCTGCGTAGACACCTACGCAGGCACTAACCCGGAGAAAAATATGAGAGCCCAAAAACTAACCACCCTACTCACCTCTGCCATCACCCACGTACTAACAGACCCCGCCAAAGCCGTGGCCCAAATCCTCCTCGCCATCAGCGAACTACCACCGCGCGAAAATCAAGGCCTTAAAAACGCCGTCCACCAGCTGCTACCCATCACCCCACAGCACACCCACCACGCCGCCGCCATCAGCATACTGCATATCGAAGCGCGTGACAGAAACTGGACCCGAGGCCGCCTAAACTACGCCTGCGACACCTACCAAGACCTACACGCCAAAGGTGGCATGGACACCCTCACCGCCCTAAAACACGCCATCAAACTGGCCGATAAAACCAAAACCCTACCCACCGCCATGGCGGAAAACAACGCACAAATGGAATGGGCATGAAACACCCACGCAAAGGAGAATTTTTAATCTACCTCCCCGACTTACTCCTGCTCATCGTCCTAACGATAGCCATCATAAAACTCATACTCGGAGCAAACGTATGACGCACATAAAAATCACAAACTTAGGCCAACATAGTGTGCAGATAACAAATTTCAATAAAACCACATTCGACCTACAGCCCAATGCTGCCGACGAATTCCCTATAGGACCAAACCAAAGTTTAGAAATCATAAAACTAAGTGGTTTTAGCAACAACCTTTTGCAAATAGAAAATCAAACACCTTTTCGGCTAACCGGCCACACCGAAACGATCTATCCAGGAGACAAAGCCCAACTAGAAATCAATTTATGGAAATTCATCCGTGCGGTTACAAAATAACCCTTTTAAATTAAGGAAACGAACATGAGCACAAAAACCCAACACACCATCATTCTCAACGTACTCGAACACGCCCAAAACCGCATGACCGCCAAACAAATATGGGACAACATCAACCCCGCAGATCAAGGCTTTTTTGCAGGCGGCGTTAGAGACGTCAGCGCCGCCCTTTGCTGCCTGCGCGATAAAAAACACACTGTCGAAAACGGCGACCCCGACACCATCAACGGTGTCGATATCCAAACCTACCAACTAAAAAAACTCAGGAACAAAGATCACACCCAACGCACAACCAACATTGCCGACACCCAACCAGAACCCAAAAAAGTCTATACCGCCGCAGATTGCGCAGAACTCCTGGTCTACAAATCTTTTTTCGACCAAGTGGCCGCTAAATTCAACGCCACCACTCCCACCGAAGCCCTCTCCTGTTTTAACGCCTACTATGTTGCCTTCGAAAACCGCAGCGAAGTTCTGGCACTCCTCAACTGCCAAACCATGATGGACGTCCACGACAAAATAACCCATTTACAAACCGCACTGGATCAACTCAACAAAGACCTCGATCAAGAACGCCAACTCAACTGCGAAAAAATAACGGCCCTAGAAAACGAAATCGCCACCAAAGAAAAAACCATAGACCTATTTCAACAAGACATAGGCTCACTAAAAGACATTTTAAACGCGGGTGGCGTAAATTTTAATCAAGATGACATCATTCATACCCTGGAGCAATCCGGCTTCCTGGTTTTAAATCCCAACAAAACCGACGACATAGACCCCGGATTCATCCAAATCATCACTACAATCCGCAACGCCACCCAAGCTCTGGCTATCCCTGCTATTACGCACAAAACCCAAACCATTAACTTGCTCCACAAACTCGCCCAGGTACCACTCGATATCGACAACCAGCAACTACTCAGCGGCATTTTAACCATCGTCGCAGAACTACCCGAAGCCGCCTAAGGAGAGCGCAATGACAACTAAACCCATCACTATTGCCACCATGATAGCCGATATACTCCAACGCGAAGGCGGCTACACCAACAACCCCGCAGACCGTGGCGGCCCTACCAACCACGGCATAACCTTGCATACCTATTCCGTTTACCTGGGAAGGCTGGCGACCATTGCCGAATTAAAAGCCATCACTCCCACCATCGCCGCCCATATCTACCAATCCCTTTATTACATAAAACCCAACATCGATGTAATCCCATTAGAGTTGCAGCCTATCGTTTTCGACGAATCTATCAACATGGATCCGGAAAATGCAGCAAAACTCCTGCAAGAAACCCTAAAACACTATGACGAAACCATTTCCGTCGACGGAAAAATTGGACCAATTACCGCCAATAAGGCACATGAAATACTAGGACAAGTTGGCGCAACCACCCTCATCAACCAAATGGTCGATCAACGCATCGATTTCTACAAAGCCATCGTTGATCACAATCCTATCCAACACGTCTTCATCAACGGCTGGATCAACCGCGCTAACCAATTCCGTATCACCACAGAGGCTTAATTAAACTATGGCAAACCTAATAGACCACGCAAAATACGAATTAACCCTCGCTGGTTACAATTTAAACCAAACCGAAGAAGATCCAGATAAATGGATATGTGAAAACGTCTTAGAACTTTTAACTATATTCGCCAATCAACTTCATTCGGGTTTTTCAGCACACTTTTGTATCGGTCTTTTTTCAGACCTGGCAAATTATAAATTATTAACTCCCGCTACAGGCGAATGGCGCGAATGGACATATGTGTATTCCCGTACACCCGATTCGGGCGCTTTAAAAGGCCTGCCCATTCGTGTTTTTCAAAACAAACGTATCAGTCATGTATTTCTGGATGAAGAACTCGGAGCCTACGACCTGGATGGCTTAATTTTTAGGGAACCCAACGGCAGTTGTTATACCAATCGAGAAAGTCGGGTATCAATCGAATTTCCCTACACAGCTAAAAGTGAATATGTAGACGTGCCCTACTCACAAGATGGCTACTGCGAAACAGCAGCGGGCCTCAATCCTGATTTTTTTGTTACATTGAGGACGTAGCATGACCGATAAAACCCAACCCACCCTAACCTCCACAGCGCTCCACAAGCGCTTCGAGATATCCCTGACCACCTTTAACAAAGTCTGGAAAACCACAGAACATTACCCAGCACCCCTAAAAATAGACGGCAACAAACCCCTATGGAGCGAAAAACAAATCGCAACATTCGAAAAAACCTGCCACAAAAACCAAACCACCCCGCGCGACGCGTTCCTAGCCGCCAACCGTGCCCATGAAAACGACGCCCGCTACGGCCACATAACAGATAGTTTATCCCCGTTACGCCATCTATTTCATAAAACACTAGCAAAAACCAACCAAGGAAAACGAGCATGAACAAAAACATTCTAGTCATCTATCACGCCAATTGCTTAGACGGATTCGGCGCAGCTTACGCCGCGTGGCGAAAATTTGGCGACACCGCCGACTACTTACCCGCCACATATGGCAGCCAGCCTCCAGACGTGGCGGGTAAAGATATTTATATTTTAGATTTCTCTTACTTTCGCGACATACTCATCGACATGCACAGCAGCGCAAGAAGCTTGATAGTCATCGATCATCATAAAACCGCACAATCAAACTTAGTCGGTTTAGATTTTGCTATTTTTGATATGACTCATTCGGGCTGCATGCTAGCGTGGCAATATTTCCATCCGAGCGACCGCATAAGTAGCTGCCCATTTTTTCTATATTTAATTGAAGATAGGGATTTGTGGAAATTTCATATGCCTAGCACCAAACCCTTCAACGCCGGACTAAGAGCTTTCGTACCGTTCGAATTTGACGAGTGGAGAAAACTGGAATTCGATGGTGCTTATACGCACGTCATAACCGAACGCGGCAAAGATGTCGAACTCGTTCACGCAAAAGACGTCGCCGACTTCGCCCAACACCAACACCCCTGCACCCTAAACGGCATCTCCGGCCTAGCCTGCAACGTCCCCCCCAAATTCTCCAGCGACCTCGGCAACACCTTGGCCAACCAATCCGGCACCTACGGACTCACCTACAGCTACAGCGGCATCGAGCAAAAATGGTGGTGCCAACTCCGCTCAAACGGCAATTTCGACGTCTCAGAAATCGCCAAACACTTCGGCGGTGGCGGCCACAAAAATGCCGCTGGTTTCAGTTCAAGAAATCTGGTGATCTAAAGAGGTGAATCATGATTTTTGAACTCACTAAAACGCAACTCGCATTTTTAAAACAACTCCGCCAAGACAAAGACAAATCACTGTCTGATATTACATTTTTATTTAGCCAAAAATTCAAACTCCAAATAACCCCCGAAAACATTAACGCACTTTTGGGGTGCAGAAAATTTATCCATTAACAGGAAAATCATCATGCAAGACAAAAAACAACAAGGCATTTTTAATAAATTTATCGTTTATCGCGTCGATAATAAAAGTGATTTTGGTGAGAAACATTATGGTTGCGACTATTTCGTTCTCGACCTAACCCACGACCCACTAGCATTCCACGCCATCAGAGCCTATGTAAAATGAATCGACTTGAACATCTACTTTTTATATTGTCCGAAGAATGTTCCGAAGTTGCGCAACGCGCCTCTAAAGCAGCTCGATTTTCAATGGATGAAGTTCAGCCTGGTCAAGATTTAACAAATGAAGAAAGAATATTTGAAGAAATGAACGATGTGCTTGCCATATACGAAATGATTGTTACTGAACGGCAAGGCAAATGCGGGTTATCAAGAACCAAAATTGAAGCAAAAAAACAAAAAGTTGAAAGGTTTCTTAATTATTCCAACAAGGCTTGTGGAACATTAAATGATCCAATTATTTATCCAATTGATAATAGCTAATGCCTGGCATCATAAGCCCCACACAAGTCGCATTTAATGCCCGAGGAGACGGCAAATTCAACCAAACTTTTGCCGAATGGACCAGGCTAATGACCAAAGCAGAAGCGCTAGGATTATCCCGCTTTAAATTCCATCAACTCAAAGCCAAAGGAGTATCAGATACATTCGGAGACAAACAAAGAGCCAGCGGCCATAAAACCGCCGCCATGGTTGATGTATACGACAGAAAACCCGCCCAAGTTAAACCAGCAGGAGAAGAGTAATGGTATCTAAGCATCAAAGAAAAATCACATACCTATTGTGCAAATTTAAAATCTGGAAAGTAAATCATGGAATGTTTAAAACCATCATGATTGATCATCAAGGCAATTTTGAATGGCTCTTTAACTGGAGGCTAAACACGCAAAAAGTTGATAACTTGCACCATGCGCCGGGTTGCGAAGCTAATCACTTTCACCGAATGCGATTGGTGTTTAAGAAATGCAGTTGCGGCGCAAATACGGAAATGCGCCCAGGAGCATCTGACCCAAGAAAAAGAAAGCATTATAAGGTATAGGTGACACATGACCGAATTCCTAACCCCCCAAGAACTCGCCAGCCTAACCGGCTGGATACAACCCAAAAAACAATGCCAATGGCTAACGGCAAACGGGTGGGTGTACACTATCAACGCGGCCAACTGCCCCGTAGTCAACCGCGAATATTGCCGCCAACGCCAAGGCTGTGGCCACAACGTCGGCGCCCAACCAAAAATAGAACCCAACTTTAGTATATTCGTATGACACCCAAACTCCCCGGCCAACCCAAAAGCACCGGCGCCGATCTCCCCCCACGCATGATCCGTGTCGTGCGCAAAGGCAAACACGGCCAAACGTGGCAATCGTACTACTACCAAGGCTACGAAAACGGCAAACGCAAACAAATCCCCCTCGGTACCGATCTCAACCAGGCCAAACGCAAATGGGCAGAACTTGAACAAATCGCCCCACCTGCAGACGCCAACACCATGGCCGCGCTTTTCGACCGCTACGAGGCAGAAGTCATACCAACCAAAGCCCCGCGCACCCAAAAAGACAACAAAGCAGAGCTAAAATTCCTGCGCACCGTCTACGCCCACGTACCCATAGACAACGTGCAACCAAAACACATTGCCCAATACAGAGACGGACGCGGCAAAACCGCCCCCAGCCGCGCCAACCGAGAAATATCAACCCTGTCCGCCATCTTCAACTGGGCACGCGAACAAGGCTACTGCAAAGACAACCCCTGCTTTGGCATCAAAAAGAACAAAGAAAACTCGCGAGACTACTACGCAGAAGACGACGTCTACCAATCCGTCATGGATCACGCCTGCCAAGAACTTAAAGACGCCATGGAACTTGCCTACCTAACAGGCCAACGCCCTGCCGATATCCTGCTGATGAAACTCACCGACATCCGCAACGGCGCACTCGAAATAAAACAAGGAAAAACTAACAAAAAACTACGTATTCTTATGGAACCCGGCAGCAACCTCTACAACCTGGTCGACGAAATAAAGTCCCGCCCCCACAAAATAAAAAGCATGTTCCTCATCGCCTCAGAATCCGGCGAAAAACTCACCTACTCCATGCGCCGCACCCGATTCGACAACGCCAGACACACCGCAGCGCTCGCAGCGCTCGAAGACGGCAACGCCGAACTGGCCTTAAGAATAAAAGAATTTCAATTTAGAGACATCCGCCCCAAAGCAGCCAGTGATATCGAACTCGACCACGCCAGCAAACTACTCGGACATTCGGACAGCAGAATTACACAAAAAGTGTACAGAAGAAAAGGGGATTCAGTGGACCCAACGCGTTAATTGCTGAAGCGCTTCAGCAATTGCACGAAACTTATACAACGCCGAATGTTGCTAAGTGTTTGAAAATGGCGGAGAGCTAGGGATTCGAACCCCAGGAGGGGATAAACCCTCAACGGTTTTCAAGACCGCCGCTTTCGACCGCTCAGCCAGCTCTCCATTAGCCGACTATTATCCCAGATATTTTTTAAAAATCCAGATTTATTTATTCATGCGTAGCATAATGCCCAAATTGCACAACTGCCCTACCCGTTTATGCCACCTTTTCAGCCACCTGCAACGCTGTTAATTATTGCCCAATCAGCACGCATGCTGGTGCAATTAGCCGTTGCTGCGGGCTATTATTCGATTGCCGTTGATTGCTTTGCCGATATGGATACTCTGCAACTGGCAATGTCATGTAAGCGGGTAAATGATTTAAGCTTGGCAGAATTAAAACCCGCCATCGCTAAACTGCAAAAACATCACACCTTTAACTATATTATTTACGGCAGCGGTTTTGAAGCTTTCCCAGAAAGTTTAGAATTTTTGGCTGCACAGGGGCTGCTTTTAGGCACGGCTCCGCTGGTGTTTCAACGTTTATTGGATAAACCTGATTTTTTTAAACAATTGACCCAGCTGGGCATTACCTATCCACACAGCTTATTTTGTAAACCAATCGAAACCAAAAACTATTTATTTAAGCCCTTTTATTCGCAAGGGGGGCAAGAGATTCGTTTCATTAGTGTCACGGATGATGCTGCTATTAATATGGGGTATTGGCAGCAGTATTTACCTGGACAGCCTATGTCTGTCACATTTTTGGCCTGTAACAACCAATTCAGGATACTGGGATATAACCATCAATGGACACACGCTATTGATGATCAAGAATTTCTGTTTGCTGGAGTAGCAAATGGTGCAGAATTGAGTCTGCAAAATCAAGCTCTACTCAGCCGTGTATTAGAAAAACTATTGCCTGTTTATTCCTTACAAGGCTTGGCTAGCCTGGATTTTATAGTGCTGGATGAGCAGTGTTATTTGTTGGAAATTAACGCTAGGCCACCAGCCAGTGCACAATTGTATGGAGCGGACGTATTTAACTGGCATATGCAAGCCTGCCTGGGCAGTTTGCCTACCCTTTCAACACAAGCGACAACGCCATGCGCTTATCAAATTGTATTTGCAGCGTTCACAATACAAATACCTGATGATATACAGTGGCCGGACTGGGTACATGACATACCTGCGGCTGGCGTAATTATTGGCAAGGGACAACCAATTTGCAGTATCATTGCCGCAGAAAATACGGTGCAACAGCTGTCGGATCAATTATTGTACCGACAGCACTTAATCGAAAATATTTTAAAAACAGGTTCTTATCAACATGCAATATCAGGCTAGTGTTAACAAACTCTCTCAACCCTTGGTTCAGTACTTACTTGACCATGCCGATAAACTGCGTTTAGGCATTGAAAAACTGGATAACGGTTGCACCATTATTGATGCAGGTATTAACGTACCTGGCGGATTGGAAGCTGGACGCATTATTACCGAAATTTGTATGGGTGGCTTGGGAACAGCAACCCTTTCACAGTCTTGCTATACTGCACATTGGCCGTTAACTATTAATGTACATTCCAGCAATCCAGTCCTATCTTGTCTGGGCAGTCAGTATGCGGGTTGGAGTATGTCGCATGGCAAATATTATGCTTTAGGTTCTGGTCCAGCACGTGCAATGGCGACCAAAATTAAAGAAGGCGTGGTAGAACCTGTCGAAGAACTCTATAAAGAATTGGACTATCGTGATAGCGCTACACAAACCGCACTGGTTATCGAAAATGATGCCATTCCACCCGTAGAAATTATTGAGAAAGTGGCTAATGCTTGCGGTATTGCCCCTAGCCAATTGACAGTTATTGTTACGCCTACCAGCAGCTTGGCCGGTGGTGTACAGGTTGTCGGCCGAGTGTTGGAAGTGGCTATGCATAAAGCGCATGCCTTACATTTTCCATTGGAAAACATTATTGATGGCACAGGTAGCGCCCCCATTTGCCCTCCGCATCCAAATTTTGTAAAAGCGATGGGGCGTACTAACGATGCCATTCTGTTTGCAGGTCAGGTGCATTTGTTTGTCAAAGGCAGTGATGAAGCGGCTGAAAAATTGGCGAACGAGTTACCCAGCTCCACTTCTAAAGACTATGGCAAACCCTTTGCCGAAATCTTTAAAGCGTATGAATATGATTTTTTTAAAATCGACGCCATGTTGTTTAGCCCAGCCAGCGTAATAGTCACCGCTGTAGAGTCGGGCAAAAGCTTCCGCGCTGGCAAGCTAGATAATGAATTATTGGATTTGTCTTTTGGTTTTAAATAACGAGTAACTCGGTTATTTGTATTGATACGCATAAGTTTGTTGGATATGCCGAACGATTCTAAGGCACATTGGTCTCGGCAGATGCGCCGCCCGATGGTTGGCACATCCTACGGACTGACTTATTAATTGTTACCTATGCTTTGCCAGTCGTTTTTTATTAAGACTGATAATGACCGTTCGTCGCAAGTTTATCGATGGATGGGCGGTCATTTTTACGCAATGACATTAGGGTTTTGTAGCAGCTTAGCTTAAATCCATCACCCGCACATTGTTAATCAACATAGCACCAACCCATTAAAATTCCATTGCTAAATATTGCCATTATTACTGACGACCCCGGCTGGCACGGTAAACAGCTTAGCCAGGCGTTTGCCGCACGCGATTGCCTGACACATTATGTTTCTTTAACAGATTGCCGTTTACAAATTAATGACCACGCCTTGCCGGTATTATTACCGGGTTTTGAATATCAGTTACCCGATGCAGTGTTTGTGCGTGGCGTGCCGGGCGGATCACTGGAAGAAGTGGTGTTTTATCTGGATATTTTACACGCCTTAAAAACGCTAGGAGTGCCAGTTTATAACGACGGGCGAGCCATTGAACTGAGCGTTGATAAAGGCATGACCAGTTTTTTACTGCAAAACGCCGGTTTACCAACCCCTCCTACCTGGGTATTGCGCGACCACGAAGCGGCACAAACAGTGTGCGCACAACAATTGGCAGCCGGGCATTTTTTAATCAGCAAACCTTTATTTGGTTCGCAGGGCGAAGGTATACGCCGTATTGAAAAATCGACCGATTTACTTTGGTTAACCAGTAGTCATGGCATTTATTACCTACAACGTTTTATTGAATGTGAAGGGGATGGCTTTTATGATATTCGCGTATTTGTCATTAATGGCCGTGCTGTGGCGGCTATGCGTAGAAGCGGCATTTCCTGGCTAAACAATGTAGCGCGCGGCGCCTCTTGCGATAGCATTGTGCTAAATTCTCAACTGGCAGATCTGGCAATTCGCGCTACACGCACTTTGCAGATGGATTATGCGGGTGTCGATATTATCAAAGACCATCAAGGCAATTACATTATTATCGAAGTGAATAGCGTTCCAGCCTGGAAAGGCTTGCAGAGCGTTTGTCATATAGATATTGCGGCTAATTTGGCTAATGATTTACTGGATAGACATGTACAGCAGGTACCCGCGTGCTTAGCCCTGAGCAATTAACGACAGCTTACCTGCAAGCCTGTGAAACAGAATTACAGGCCTTTAAACCGGGCAATGTGAGTATTTATAGCGCTGCCCACGATATGACGGTAGACGATTTTCGGGTTAGCGCGGCAGTCAGTGCGCCTGCATTGACGAATCCGGCCTGGTGTTTGGGCGAAAAAATTTATTACGCAGTTAAAGCCACTCGAGAGGCTGTGGCTTGTAATACCAATCTGGGTATCATTTTACTTTGCGCCCCTTTATTACAAGCTGCCATGCAGCAAAAAACCTCGCAGGACTTACGAACTGCTCTAGCAGATGTATTGGCTAATACTACGCGTATGGATGCCGACTGGACATTTAAAGCGATTAGTCTTGCTGCACCTGGCGGACTGGGGTCTACCGAACAACACGATGTCCACCAACCCGCAGAAATTACATTACTAGAAGCCATGATTCTGTCAAGTCCGCATGACAGAATTGCGTTACAGTACACAAATTGTTTTAAAGATATTTTTGAATTCGCTATTTTCGAGTATAATCGTGCTTTCGTTTTGTCTGGCAATTGTGGTTGGTCTGCATTAACGATATTTTGTGAAATGTTGGCGCGTTATCCTGATAGTCATATTGAGCGAAAGTATGGAAAGCTGTACTCGGCGTGGATAAAATCGGAAATGGTTGAGCTTTGCAAAGCCTTAAAAAATTCCGTGCAGCACGAAGAGCTTATGCCTAGGCTTTTTGCACTAGACAAGGCTTTTAAAGCTAAAAAAATTAATCCGGGTACTACCGCTGATATTACGGTAGCGGCAGTATTGGTGATATTTCTGCAAGAGCTTGGTGGCAACTTTAAAACCCACTAAGTTACACAGAAAGATTACGCAATAATGACAATGATTGAACATAATCCAGTTCTATTTGATTTAACTTACATTCTTTATAAGGGGATATTTTAAAAATGGCTAAAATTACAAACTTGCGCGTTGGTGAATCTTTGGTTGGCGACGGCAATGAAATTGCTCACATCGACTTAATCATTGGCCCACGTGGCTCAGCTGCTGAATCTGCGTTTGCAAATGCTTTAACAAACAACAAAGATGGCTTTTCTACTCTGTTAGCTGTTGTTGCTCCTAACCTGTTGGTTAAACCTGCAACTATTTTGTTCAACAAAGTAACCATTAAAGGCTCTAAACAAGCTGTACAAATGTTTGGCCCTGCACAACGTGCAGTTGCCATGGCTGTTGCTGATTCAGTAGAAGACGGCACTATCCCTGTTGAAGAAGCAGACGATTTGTTCATTTCTGTTGGCGTATTCATCCACTGGTTGGCTGAAGACGATGCAAAAATCGAAGAATTCAACTACAAAGCAACTAAAGAAGCTATTGCACGTGCTGTTGCTGGCACTCCAACTGCTAAAGAAGTTGTTGCTGCTAAATCAGCCGCTAAACACCCATTCGCTGCTAACAACGTATAATCGTTAGTATCTAAGGTTGTTAAAAATACCTCGGCTAGCCGGGGTATTTTTTTGCCTGAAATTTAACCGTCTTATTAACGGGAATTGTAACCATTCAACAATAAACTAGACCTGTATGGGATGTACCGACACCAACAGGCGCATCAATCGCGTTTAATGCTCTTCACTTTTTTAACGCCCGCTGATATCACTAGCCCTTATTGCGCCAGTATGCAATGCGGTTGCCAGAAGCACTCCAGACATACCCAAGTTTTCTAGTGCGTGTAAATCCTGTCCATTCCGAACCCCTCCCGCTGCAATAAATTGCTTAACTGGAAAACTTTTTTTTAATAACTGCAACTTTTCAAAATCCGGCCCGGCTTGACTACCCACCCGAGCTAACGTCATTACGATAATCCGCGCAGGCCAATAATCACTCTGCATAAACCAATCAACATGACCCAGTGCTTGCTGTTTATAATCCAGTGACAAAATAAAACGCTCATCAATCTGTTGCGGCATCGCCTGTTGAGATTCAGTAGCGATGATGGCGTTATAGTTTTTAGGGTAATCAACACTCACCGAGTCTAACTGGCGACCATTATCAACCCAAAACTCACGATCAGGATGCTGTTTAAGCACATTGCGTATTAATTCTGCATGATCACCCATACCACAAATAGCATTGAGATCAGCAATATAGAAAGTTTTAAATGGATAAAATGTTAAAAAAGCATTCAATACATCCTCAAAAGCACTACTGGCAGTTAAAATAGAATGTAGATGAATCGGTTTATAAGTACTTCTTTCACCACGTACAGCATGTACTACCTGACCATCTTTTAAATCTATCACTGGAATAATCTGCATAAACTCGGTGCACTGTTTGAAAATACTGGTATTTGAATATATTTGTGGAGGGGGTTTTGCTGATCAAGCCCTACCCAGCTCGTTGGCAATTGAAGGCTGTCTTATGCTACAAGCCTTAACAGACGATTTAGGTTGCCTGGAAAACATACAATTACTTATCCCTTTAGACCAACGCTGCCAAACCATTAATCTACCCACTAACGCCGAAATTGTCTATGTACAATCACAAACCAAGATACTGACAATATTGCCGGAATTGATTGCCCAATGTGACGCCGTATGGCCAATTGCACCTGAAACCAATGGTATTCTTACCTGTATAACGGAGCTGGTTAAACGCCAAAACAAACTATTATTAGCCTCTCCGCCGGATATGGTGGCCTTATGTTCGAATAAACTCAAAACTTATCAGGTGTTAAGCGCACATAATATTCCTTGCGTTGAGACGCAACTACTCAATCAAGATTACATGGAAATAGTCGGACGTAGCGTAGTAAAACCTATTGATAGCTGTGGATGCCAAGATAGCATAATCATAGAAGCAAACCAGCAGTTGAGTCAGAAAATATCTCTATTAAACAATAGTGAGCAGTATATCATCCAGCCCTTTATGGAGGGTCAGGCCACCAGCCTATCTTGCTTGTTTAAACAAGGTAAAGCCTGGTTATTATGTTGTAACCAGCAACTAGTCGCTATAGAAAATCAGGCATTTAATTTAAAGGCGTGTTTGGTTAACACTTCCAGCCAGTACGAATCTGTTTACCTTGAGATAATCGCTGACATAGCGACTGCCCTACCCTCACTTTGGGGTTATATCGGCATAGATTTTATTGAAACCACTCATCGCGGCCCTTTATTACTTGAAATCAATCCACGCCTAACTAGCTCTTACATTGGCATACGCAAAGCGACGGGCATCAATGTCGCCGCACAAGTATTATCATTAATAAGTGCTGAGCCTAGTATGCCACGCAGCCAAAATGGTACAGTCACCGTAAAAATGCTTACAGATCCCAACTAGATAAAAAACCCGCAAAGTTTACACCAAGTACCAAACTCTAAGGATAGCGGTTAAGAACTTAAGGACAACTCGTTTGGAAACGGATAAATAAAACGTGTTTTATTATTGGGCATTACCTCTAAACAAGGCTTTGCGTCAGGCGCTCGCCCCCCAGTATTTTTTTTGCTGATACATTCATTAATAAACGCATCCAACATTGCCATGGCCTGACATTTTGTTTCGTAAGGACCACAATCGCCTTCTCTCGCCTCAAAATACCATTTCACATCACCTGCTGGTAAGCAATTTTCAGAAAATACTCTCTCGTACTCTACCATAATGACACCTCGTCAAGCTTAACGTCACATAAAACATCATAATTCAACAGATGAAACTCTGGCAATCAAATGAAAGACATGATTTATGCTAAATAGCTATAACAAAGCATCATCTTAGACAAGCTATAAAAATATAATACCGATCACCAATACCGTTTCTAACCCAAACGAACTTGAATGTTGTTTGTTGACTCTATTATAAAAATTATTTAATTTCTAAGAAGTAATTCAAAAAATAAAAAAAATATTAAATTGACTCTGGAATTTTGATAGTTGCGTCACAAAAAATATTTATATTATGCTCAAGCTTATATCCACCCTAAAAAACAACAATATTATTAAGGATAAATTCTATTATGGCTCTAATTACATTAGCGTTAAACAACACTAACCCCTAAACACTGACTGTTTAAACTGTGACGGCGATTCGAACACAGAGTTCAAAAATAATGCAAATAGTCTACCTACACCTGAAGCAAAAACAATCAGTAAATCTACTTATCATTTTGACTATAGACAGGTTACGAACAAACTGATCATAATTGCAGCATGAAAAATATCATACATAAAGGCCGTGGCAGTATCAGTAATAGTGCCGGACGCTATGAAAAATCCAGCACCACCGCCATTGATGACGGCTGGAGCAGCCTGGATGCAGAATTACCAGCACTGCATACCGAAATCATCATCGATACTAGTCGTAGCTTAATTAGCTACAACGACTCGCCAGATCTTCCTTTTGACCGCTCGATTAACCCCTATCGCGGTTGTGAACATGGTTGCGTTTATTGTTACGCCAGGCCATCGCATGCTTATCTGGGTTTGTCACCCGGCCTGGACTTTGAAAGTCGCATCCTGATCAAACCCAATGCAGCGCAACTATTAAGACAAGAATTAGCCAAACGCAATTATCAGTGCGCCCCTCTAGCTTTAGGCAGCAATACAGATCCTTATCAACCACTGGAACGTCAGCACAAACTGATGCGGCAAATTCTGGAAATATTAGCCGAAACACGTCATCCTTTAAGCATAGTGACAAAGTCTTCGCTTATTGAAAGGGATATCGACATCCTGTCTACCCTGTCTGCACAAGGCTTGGTATCTGTTTATCTCTCCATCACCACACTGGACAGACAACTGGCAAGAAGCATGGAACCACGCGCAGCGACTCCGCAACGACGTTTGGAAACGCTAAACAAATTACGCGAAGCAGGCATCAATACTGGCGTACTGGTAGCACCGATAATTCCAGGTTTAAACGATCATGAACTTGAAAATCTGGTAACAGCAGCACAAGCTGCTGGAGCCATGAGTGTTGAATACATCTTGCTGCGTTTGCCACTGGAAGTGGCTGAATTATTTAGCGAATGGTTGCAGCAACACTACCCATTAAAAGCCAAACATGTACTCAATTTAATTAAAGAAACTCGCGAGGGCAAGTTGTACAATGCCAACTTTGAGCAACGCTTTCAAGGAACCGGTGCCTACGCAAATTTACTGGCACAACGATTCAGACTCATTTGTAAACGTCTGGCAATAGAGAAATCAATGCCTGCATTACGTACCGATCTATTTCGTAAACCGGATACCAATACTCAACAGATGCGTTTTGAATTTTTTGATTGAGTCAAGCACATGAAAACACCAACCATCGACCGGGTCCGATAGATGATGACAAACAAAAACAATGCACTATTAGCCAGCCAAATAATTCATTACGCAATGGCCGATTGTTTTTTAGGTAAGCTATTAGTAGCCAAATCAGCAGTGGGTGTTTGTGCTATTTGCCTTGCCGACCATAACGAAGAACTACCCCAGGCTTTAATAGAACTAGTTCCGAAAACCACCCTCATTTTGGACCAACAAAGCTGTCAGCAGGAACTGGATCAATTACTTAACTATATTAGCACACCCAGCATTGGCCTAAACCTAACCCTAGACATGCAAGGCACACTTTTTCAAGAGCAGGTGTGGCAAGTTTTATTAAAAATTCCGTTAGGCGAATATCTTAGCTATACAGAGGTTGCTAATCGCGTAGGTAAGCCTAAAGCAGTGCGAGCAGTAGCAAATGCGTGTGCAAACAATCGTTTGGCCATAGCCATACCCTGCCATCGCGTGGTACGGGCAAATGGCAATTTGGCTGGCTACCGCTGGGGCCTGAAGCGTAAGCAAGAATTACTGCGCAGAGAAAGCGAGGCCGTTGGGGTTAACTCCATGACAAGTAACCTGATTAACGCTCACGCTCCTTGTAGCGCCATTGTTTAGCTTTGGCATAAAAATCGTCAATATCAGCTATAAGTTCACACTGTTCTACAGAGCCTGGGGATTCGCTATATAACTGATTTAAAGCTGAACCACCCAGCCAAATAACAGCATTGTTGTTTGCACTCGCTGCGGCAAGTTTATTAAGCTCAATCAGTGTTTCTGGATCAGTGGGGCTTTTGGTCAATCCCAACACTAAAACTTCAATCTGCAATTTTTTTGCCGCCAGCAACAAATCATCTGCGGGTACATTTGCGCCCAGATAGTAACAATCAAAATCCTGTTCGGCTGCAAGCAGACAACACATTAAAACGCCAAATTCGTGAGGTTCACCACTCGGTGTGGCAAACATCATAGCGGGTCGATTTCCAGACAAACTCTGCAAGCTATTGACCATACCCAAAAGTATACGTTTTACACAAGCAGAAAACATATGCTCTTGAGCAATACTTATCTTTTGTTCATGCCACAAATCGCCTACATGAATCAATGCCGGTATCAGCACATCTCTTAGATAAGGCAGTGGTTCTTTTGCCATTAAAGCTCGCTTCAACATTTGTTCGCACTGATTGAATCTGTATTCTGAAAGAGCTGTGCCAATCTGTTCAATGAATTCCTGATAGTTTTCCTGGGTTTTTTTATTCACCTGTTGCAACTTTTGCAGCTCTGAAATAGACAAACCAGTTAGCTTACCAATGGAATGACCTTGCCGACTTAAATTTGCCAGCAACATAAGGTGCTCTAAATCAAGCTGGGAGTAATATCTGCGCCCGCCTTCGTCTCGTTTCGGTGCCACAGTACCGTAACGACGCTCCCAGGCACGAAGTGTTTCAGCACCTAAACCTGTCAAAGATGAAATTGCTTTGATGGAATACATTGTTTATGTTTTGTTTAATATTTTATTTGACAAACATTGTACAATAAGTTAACTTTTGTTCCAACTTATTCTTACTTGCCGAGAACTGAAATGGCACTACGAGACTACTATTCACTAAGCGACACTCTGGCTCAACCAGATTCGGGTGATTTATCGACAGATACCCATCTCGTTGATAGCGAAACATCCATTGATCTTCTTCAGCCAAGTTTTGTCATCCCAAACCCGATACCACCTGCGTCTGACGCGGCTTTATCGTCTCAATCTCTGGCTCAGGAGATGGAACAGTGCAGGAAAAAATTACTTAATATATTGTTTAAGCATCCTGAAACTTTTCAATTAATCACCACTGAATTTGAGCAATCCTTTACCGAAGGTGTTGACTATTCTCTGACAGGGAATGGCAAAAACCAAAGTAACAAAGTTGTACAAAACCCTTTTCTTGTACAACTTGTAACAAATGAATCTGTGACTGTAAACAAAAAAAATGAAAATTTTGTTACTGACACAGAATTAAAAGAAAGTAATCTGCATATATTTCCTGCCGTACTGATCCGTCTAGCAGAACAGGCGGAAACAGTTGCAAATCTGGAGTTGAGCTACCGTCAAGAGTTACGCAAAGCACGTCGTCAACTTCAAAACACCAGACAGAAAATGATAGTCAACAATACTGGACTGGTGGCATTTGTGGCACACAAGCACAAAACCATTAATCTAAGTTTTGATGACTTAATGCAAGAAGGCAGCATTGGCCTGATTAGGGCGGTTGATCGTTTCGATGCAGAGCGGGGAATCTGTTTTTCAACCTACGCTATATTCTGGATTAAACAAGCCATCAGCCGTCTAATAGTTAAACAAGAAAAAGTAGTTCGTTTACCGGTAGCGTTGGCAGAAAAAGCCTCTGCATTGTTTGAAATCATGCGTAATTATTATTTGGAAAACCAACGCTGGCCCACTTTTCACCAATTACATGCGCAATGTAATCTAAGCGATGACGAAATTAAAATTGTCAGTAGCTATTACCAAGCCACTCATTCTCTGGATGCGTCTTTATCCGAAGAAAGTGATGACGACCATACTTTGATGGACAGTATGCAACAACATCAATTTCCATCGCCTTTAAATGAACTTATTGATGATAACCTAGCAAAATACTTGGTCAATAGTGTTGCCAGTTTGCCTGAAAATGAAGCTAACATTTTAAATATGCGATTTGGCTTGCAAAATCAATCAGAAATGACTTTACAAGCAATCGCAGATCAACTAAATGTTACTAGAGAACGGGTTAGGCAAATACAAAACCAAGCATTAAAAAAACTAAAACAACAGTTTGGGTGTGAACTGATGCCTTTCCTTGAAACAAACGATCATTAAGAAAGCACGGCGCTAAACTCAACTACACGAGGAGTGACAATGTCAACAGAAAACCAAAACGCTAGTAAACCTACCCCACCACCCGACTGGAAAGCCGAGTTCGACAAACATTGGCAGCGTATCAGTCAATTAGGTAGTGATTTTTATCAAGGGCACAAACATTATTTTGCCTTACAGAAAATGGGTCCGGTTTTGGGTGGCGCCTTAACTTTTATATGGTTAAGTAGCGGTTGCTATATCGTTGATCAAGGTAATCGCGGTGTCGTCACTCGCTTTGGTGCCTACAGCGAAACCACGCTGCCAGGTTTAAACTGGCACCTACCTTTGCCGATAGAAAGCGTTAAAATCGTAAATGTCGAGCAGCAGCGCTTCATCGAAGTTGGCTATCGCGATACAGGTCGTTTTGCCAAAGCAGCGACTATTCCACAAGAATCGTTAATGCTGACGCGGGATGAAAACATTATTAATGTGCGCCTGGCAGTACAGTATCAGATCAATAACGCTAAAGACTATTTTTTTAATGTCAAAGATAGCGAAGGCACCCTGAAACAATTGACTGAAAGTGTGGAACGGGCGGTGATAGGCAAAAGCGATATGGACTACGTGCTGACTGAAGGACGTAGCGAAATTGTGGCCGAAATCAAACGCGACATTCAAAGTGCAATGGATGCCTATCATGCTGGTATCACCATCGCCAGTGTTAATTTGCAAGATGCGCAACCACCCGAAGAAGTACAAGGTAGTTTTGAAGATGCTATTCGTGCCCGCGAAGATAAACAACGCCTGATTAACGAAGCCGAAGCCTATAGCAACGAAATTATTCCTAAAGCCCGTGGCGCTTCGGCACGATTACTTCAAGAAGCCGATGCTTACCAAATGGAAAAAATTGCCAAGGCAACTGGCGAAACGGAGCGCTTTGAGCAGTTATTAGTGGAATACGAAAAAAATCCGGCTATTACCCGTAAACGTTTGTATTTGGAAGCTAAAGAAAAGCTATACAGTGGTGCCAACAAAATCATGTTGGAATCGGAACGTAACGCACCGCAATTTTACATGCCTTTGGCTACTGAAGGTCATCACAGGGGAACTAACCCGGTACAAGCTGCTGCTTCTGAACAAAACAGCGACGCGATTAGCGACGATAAAAATCATAGCCATAAAGTACCCGTAAACAATGAATTACGCCCTAGCCGGAGCAAACCATGAACACTAAAAATTTATATCTGCTATTACCCATCAGTCTCGGCGTGCTGATTCTAGGTTACTTATCGGTTTTTTATGTGCAACAAAACGAAAAAGCCATTGTGTTTCAACTAGGTAAGTTAGTCAGCACTGACTATGCACCTGGTATCCATTTTAAGACCCCCATCATCAATAAAGTCAGTACATTTGATGCGCGTGTACTGACCTTGGACACCAAGTCCGAGCGTTTTCTTACCTCCGAAAAGAAAAATGTTATTGTCGACTCGTTCGCCAAATGGCGAATCGGTGATGTGGGTCTTTTTTATACCACGGTTGGCGGTGATGAATATCAGGCCAATCTGCGTCTGGAACAAATCATGAAAGACGCCATACGCGGTGAATTTGGTTTGCGCACCATTAAACAGCTCATTTCTGAAGATCGTAGCGAACTGCGTAAAACGCTGATGGACAAACTATCACCCGTAGCAGAGAAATTTGGTATAGAAATGATCGATATTCGTATCAAACGTATAGATTTGCCACCTGAAGTGAGCAGTTCGGTATTTCAACGTATGCGTGCTGAACGTGAACGGGTAGCGCGGGAGTTTCGTTCGCAAGGTGCAGAACAAGCCGAATTAATCAGTGCTGAAGCGGATAAGCAAAGACAAGTGTTACTTGCCAATGCACAACGCGATGCCGAGAATGTGCGAGGACATGGCGATGCGCAATCGGCTGAAATTTATGCGAAAAGCTACGGAAAAAACCCTGAGTTCTATGCGTTTTATCGAAGCTTGCTGGCTTACCAAACCGCCTTTGAAAAAACCGACGATACCCTGGTGTTAAAACCCGATTCGGACTTTTTTAAATACTATAACAGTGAAAAATAGTCACTATTCAGCGTATATAAACTGTAACACTGAATTGTAAAAAATAATGGGTGTCGGCCAAGACCTGACACCTTTCACCTTGTAAGTTATGTCGAGGTTATCAACATGCTTAAACCTATTATTCGTATCATTATCCTTACCGCCATTGGCACGGTGTTGTTTAATTTAGTGATCAATCGTAACCAAACACATTACGAAGAACCCAATTCAGTTAATTACTCTGATTTTATAGCTGATGTTCGCAGCCATGCGGTATCAGAAGTGGTTATTGATGGTAACAACGTAGATGGTCGTAGACAAAGTGGAGAACACTTTACTACTTATAATCCCAATGATCCGCGCATGATTGATGAGTTGCTGGAATATGGGGTAAAAATCAAGGTCGAACGTCCACAAGAACCTTCGTTTTTAATGCAAGTTTTGATTAACTGGGCACCCATGCTGTTGTTGATTGGAGTGACCGTTTATTTCATGCGCAAACAAACAATGATGGGTGCGGGCGGCCAAAACAGCTTTGGAAAAAGCCGCGCCAAACTCATGGCCGAAGATCAGGTTAAAGTGCGTTTCAAAGATGTAGCTGGTGTGGAAGAGGCCAAACAAGATGTCGTCGAAATGGTCGATTTCCTGAAAGATCCCGGTAAATATGAAGTATTGGGCGGCAAAATTCCACGCGGCGTGTTAATGGTGGGGCCTCCCGGTACCGGTAAAACTTTGCTGGCTCGTGCTATAGCGGGTGAAGCGGGGGTACCATTCTTTTCAATCTCCGGCTCGGATTTTGTGGAAATGTTTGTCGGTGTGGGTGCCTCGCGGGTGCGGGATATGTTTGAACAAGCCAAAAAACGCGCACCGTGCATTATTTTTATCGATGAAATTGATGCCGTGGGTCGGCAACGTGGCGCCAGTGGTATGGGTGGCGGAAACGACGAACGCGAACAAACTCTGAATCAGTTACTTGTGGAGATGGACGGCTTTAGCGGTAACGAAGGCATTATTGTTATTGCCGCCACCAACCGAGCCGATGTACTGGACAAAGCCTTACTACGCCCAGGCCGTTTTGATCGGCAGGTACAAGTGGGATTACCCGACATTAAAGGTCGTGAACAAATACTGAAAGTGCATGGCGATAAAGTGCCACTGGCCGACGATGTGAATATTAACGACTTGGCACGTGGCACACCGGGCTTTTCCGGTGCGGAACTGGCTAATCTGATCAACGAAGGCGCTTTGTTTGCCGCCCGCAAAAATCAGCGCGTAGTAACCATGCACGATTTGGATAAAGCCCGCGACAAAATGATTATGGGTGCAGAAAAACGCACCATGGTCATGAGTCGTGAAGATTTATTAATGACCGCCTACCACGAAGCCGGTCACGCTATTGTGGGTCGAAATGTTCCCGAACACGACCCGGTGTATAAAGTCAGCATCATGCCGCGTGGTGGTGCCTTGGGTATTACCATGTTCCTGCCGGAGCGTGACCAGTACAGTGCTAATAAAGACAAACTGGAAGGCCAAATTTCCAGTCTGTTTGGTGGCCGGGTAGCCGAAGCGCTGATCTATGGCAAAAACAAAGTGACCACTGGGGCATCCAACGACATCATGCGCGCTACGCAATTGGCACGCAATATGGTCACCAAATGGGGCTTGTCTGATCGATTGGGACCTATGGATTATGGCGATAATGAAGGCGGCTATATGGGGCCACAAGCCAAACCTATGTCAGAACAGATGTCGAATATGATAGATGAAGAAATCCGTCATGTGATAGACAGCAATTATCAGCGTGCAGAAACCATACTCAAAGATAATATCGAGATTTTGCATAATATGGCTCATGCACTGTTGGAATGGGAAACCATCGATAAATATCAGATTGATCTGTTAATGCAAGGACAAAAACTGGATCCACCTGAAGAAATAATCGAATCGACCAGTAGTGAAATAGAACTGGTAGATGGAGATAGTACTGAAGAACCTTCAGAGTCTAAACCTGGAAGTCTGGCTCTTAGTTAAGTAAGAAACAAACTGTAGCGGTAAGCATACAACCGCTTGCCAGAATAGTTTCCTTCCTCTATATGCCCTTTACATTCAATACTCGTAAAGGGCATTTTTTTACAAGGGTATAACATGCATACCAATACCCGTTTTAGCAAAAACTTTGATGTGCTAAAGCTCATCTGCTCTATCAACTTTAACGCCAGCTTGATTATTTTAGCGGTGGTTAGCGTCATTTCTGCAATGGGCAGCACCCTTATCTTTGATGATCAAACGGATCTTTACGGCCCCATGAGTGGCAATTTGCGACTGATGCTGTTTTATTTATGCCTGACAGAAGTGGCGGTATACAGTTATTGCCGTTTTAGTGGCGACTATAAAGGTTTACTCGTGTTAGGCGTTTTTTTACTGTTATTAACATTGTCATTAGAGTTTTACGGTTCGATAAATCAAGTACCGATAGACGAAAATTATCAATGGTTTTTCTTATATATGGGCTTATCGCATCTGAGTTATGGACGTGTAAGCAAGGTAAACATTATTTAATTTTATGCATAAAAAACACATTCTGATCACGGGTGGCACTGGCTTTCTGGGCACTGCCCTAATAAAACACTGGTTGATTAAAGATTACGACATTACCTTACTAACCCGTAGTGCTAATACAGCGACATCATTATTCGGTTTAAGTGTGCATGTAGTTGAACATTTGGATAGTTTGCCAAAAGACAGTTATTTTGATGCGGTGGTTAATCTTGCCGGCGCCCCCATTTTTGCCAAACCCTGGAGTCAGGCCCGCAAACAACTATTACGTGATAGCCGCATTGCTTTCACCCACCAGTTATTGTCTTTTCTTTCCCAATTACACACCAAACCGGAAGTATTGATTAACGGCTCTGCAATTGGTGTGTATGCAGATGAAAATCACAGCGACAGCGTTAGTTTTTCGCAACAACTATGCTTGGACTGGGAACAAGCTGCCCTGCAAGCTGAAAAAATGCACATGCGGGTATGTTTGCTCAGAACGGGTCTGGTATTAGGAACAGGCGGTGGATTGCTGAAAAATATGTTACCCGCTTTCAAACTAGGGCTGGGCGGACAACTTGGCAACGGCCAGCAGTGGATGTCGTGGATACACCGGGATGATTGGGTAGCCATTGTTGATGAACTAGTAAACCACAGCCATTGGCAGGGTGCTATAGATGCCACGGCACCCAATCCGGTAACTAATAGCGAGTTTAGTCGAACATTAGCTAAAAACTTGCAGCGTCCTTGCCTAGTGAAGACTCCCGCCTGGATACTAAAATTAGTATTGGGCGAAATGTCAGAATTAGTATTGGCCAGTCAACGTATTATTCCATCAGCCTTACTAGACGCTAAATTTACATTTAAATTTTCTGATTTAGCATCAGCGCTGCAAGACGTTGTTGGCAAGCATTAATCGATATCGAAAACATGAAACCTTATGCTAAATCCCTGTTTATTTTTCGCCGCGATTTGCGCATTGAGGATAATACTGCATTGAACGCTGCCTTAGCGCAATCTGAGCAAGTCATTGCAGTTTTTATCTTTAATCCGTTACAAATTGAGGCCCATCCTTACCAAAGCCACCCTGCTCTGCAATTTATGCTGGAAGCACTGCAAGATTTGCAGCGCCAATTTACCGTACAGGGTGGAAAGCTCTATTTCTATACCGATAATCCCGAAAATGTAATTACCCGGCTACACACAGAACATCAGATTGCGGCCGTATTTGTCAATCGAGATTACACCCCTTTCAGCCTACAACGCGATAGCGGCATACAACAACGCTGTCAGACACTGGGTATCGATTTTCACAGTCATGCCGATTTATTACTGAATGAACCAGAGCAAGTCTTAAACAAGACTCATACACCCTATCAAGTGTTTAGCGCGTTTTATAAGCGTGCCAGACAAAATCCGGTAAAACTGCCGAAAAATTTACATGCTGGCAATTTTTGCAGTGCAGAACTTTACGCAACCAGCACAGACTGGCAGACATCGCTTAAGCAAACACATACGAATGTGCTAACAGGCGGACGCCAACCCGCCTTAGCCCTATTACACAATGGATTATCCGCCTGTAAAAACTATAGCCTGGAACGCGATTATCCCAGTTTGACTGCCACCAGCACATTATCGGCCTATCTTAAATTCGGCTGCTGCTCTATCCGCGAAGCATACTATGCCACGCTGCAGCAATTCGACGCAGAGCACCCTTTACTAAGACAATTTTATTGGCGGGATTTTTTTACGCATATCGCCTATCATTACCCATACGTATTTGGTCACGCCTTTCATCGTCGTTATGACAACATTGAGTGGCAAAACCAGGAACCGCTATTTTTGGCCTGGACCCAAGGTATGACCGGATTTCCGATCATAGACGCTGGTATGCGTGAATTAAACCAAACGGGCTTGATGCATAATCGGGTACGCATGCTAGTCGCCAGTTTTTTAGTCAAAGACTTACATATCAGTTGGCGTTGGGGCGAACGCTATTTTGCACAGCACTTGCTGGATTATGATCCCTGTGTGAATAACGGCAATTGGCAATGGGCAGCTTCTACCGGCTGCGATGCGCAACCGTATTTTCGGGTTTTTAACCCCTGGTTACAACAACGTAAATTTGATGCCGATTGTAGGTATATAAAACGCTGGGTGCCGGAATTAGCAAAATACAGCACAAGCCAAATTCATCAATGGCAACAACCAGCGACTGATAGCCACTATCCGGCCCCTATCGTAGATCATGCAGAACAAACTCGACAAGTAAAAGCTTTGTATAAAATCACCTAAACAGCCAATAAACACACCACTATGCGCACTCTATTAATCTTTTGTACTTGCTTACTGACAGCCTGTACCGGCATTCCCAATGGCATAAAACCAGTGACCGGTTTTGAGTTGAATCGTTACCTGGGAACCTGGTACGAAATTGCCAGACTGGATCACCGTTTTGAACGAGGACTAACCGATATTCGTGCTGAATATAGTTTGAATGCTGACGGTACTGTTAAAGTTTTGAATAGCGGTTTTAATGCCGAAGCCGGGGAACGCCAAACCGCAGAAGGCAAGGCACATTTTGTATCGACAGCCGATATTGGCCAATTGGAAGTCTCGTTTTTTGAACCGTTTTATGGCGCCTATAACATCATAGCTTTGGATGCAGATCATTATCAATATGTCATGATCTGTGGCCCAGACCGCGAGTATTTATGGATACTGGCCCGTAAGCCGATATTGGCCGTTTCTATCTTGCAGGAATTACTGGCAACCGCAAATGAATACGGCTTTGCAACCGATCAACTTATTTTTGATGTGCATAATAAATAGGACATTTGTGAGATAGAAGTTCTGCTACCAATAATTCTAAAGCTTTGAATAGTCGCATTTGATGTTCAGGAGGTTTTGACCACTCTTTGCTAAACTTTATATTTTAACGACGAACTGATAGGATGCTGCCAACGTAAGGAGGCGCATCTTTCGCGTTCTAAGACATATTCAATAACCCATTACCGCCGATTCTTTCAGGATTATCCTACTTGGTTTTTTACCGTTAATCTTACAGAACGTCAAAAGAATCGGTTATTGGTAGATAAAATCGATTCCCTACGCACGGCTTTCAGCTACGTAAAACAAAGAAAACCCTTTCGTATTGATGCGATTGTTATTATCGCCTGATCAACTGCATACGATTTGGACATTGCCAACCGAAGATGCAGAATTTTCGACACGCTGGAACATGCTCAAAGGGCATTTTTCTCGTTCTTTAGAAAAATCGGAAAGAATTTCAGAAAGCAGACAAAAACGTGGAGCGCGCGGTATCTGGCAACGGCGTTTTTGGGCGCATGCAATTACCAGTCAGGAAGATTACAATCAGCACGTTGACTATATTCACTGGAATCCGGTAAAGCATGGCTATGTTAAACACGTAATCGATTGGCCGCATTCAAGTTTTCATCAATTTGTGTCACAAGGAATTTATCCTGTTAATTGGGGATGTAGGGATGAATTTAATCTTGATACTGGAGAATGACGCGAAAGATGCGCCTCCTTACGTCGGCAGCATCCTATGAGGCCTTCGTTTTATTAGAATCAGGCGCATCTTATCGCGTTCAATTGAACAACATCAATGTCGCTTACCTAAAAATTAGACCGCTCGGAGAGTGCATCGTGCCCAATAATCAGACAGTGGTACCGGATAACACAGCAGAGCGTACTGCTCTATGGCGTGCGTTACACTTAGAACTCGATTCTGCCCCTCACGTGTTCGAAGATGCAATCGGCTTGCAGCTGGTGGCTCCCGCTAGCGGATGGCAAAATCGCCAAGACATGAGTCCTTTTACGCGGCCCTTTCGCGCCTCAATTTTGGCTCGCGCCCGTTTCGTTGAAGATCTTGTTACAGAACAGGTTGCGCGTGGCATTTCCCAATACGTCATACTTGGCGCGGGACTAGACACTTTCGTTCAGCGAAAGCCTGCGCTTGCCGCAAGCATGCAGATATTCGAGATCGACCAACCCAGCATGCAGGAATGGAAGCGTCAACGCCTCATTGAACTCGGCTTCGGCATTCCACCTTCTCTGCATTTTGTCCCGGTGAATTTCGAAGCAGGAGAGGCTTGGCAGGAGCGACTAGGTGCAGCGGGTTTCGACGCCAAAAAGCCGGCCGTGCTAGCTTCTACCGGCGTAAGTATGTATTTGACTAAAGAAGCAATTATGGCGACGCTGCAACAGGTTGCAACGCTTGTGCAGGGATCGACATTTGTCATGTCATTTATGCTACCCATAGAACTCAACGATCCTGAAATACGTCCCGGCGTCGAGCGTGCAGCAGCGGGCGCAAAGGCAAACGGTACGCCCTGGCTAAGCTTTTTCACGCCAGAGGAAATGCTGGCGCTGGCGCGCGCGGCAGGCTTTAGAAAAGTTGAGCATATATCAGCAGCGGCGCTTACCGAACGCTATTTTGCACACAGAACGGACGGATTGCGTCCACCGAACAATTCGGAAGAGTTGTTGGTTGCCACAACCTAGCGATCTAACATCATTCAAGCTGAGCCGCAACGCGGGCTACGGTTATCGTCTTTTAAATATCAAGTTTTAGCCCATGCGGGCCACACTAGGATGCGGTTGGTACCTAACCGCATCCTTGCTGACATTTAGCTAATTTTAATCACAGACTTTTCAGTATGGTGACTGAGGCTCATGTCTATTTCTAAAATAGAAGACAATCTAATAACGCTTATTCTCCGCCCGCTTCAAATAATTCAAGTGGCAAGCCGACTAGCACTTTGCCTATCCACTCCCGGGCGATGTTGTTAGATGGCCCCATACCGATACCAGCCCTGGCGTCGCGGAAGATTCTTTCAATCGGGCCTTTTTTATAACCGTATCCACCGCTGACATCCAGAGTGTTTCTGGCGGAAATGTTAGCCACTTCTGCTGCATGAACTTTAAACTCGGTTAATGGGATTAGAATTTGCCCCTGTTGCTGGCCTGACGCTTGTAGCTCATCCAATTGTCTGGCCAGTTCGCGCTGCCAAGGCCCTAAGCTTTCAATCAAGACTTTGGACTCACCCAATTGCTGACGCAGCACTTGATAGTCGGATAATTTGCGGTTAAAGTCTTTATGGATGTTATTTGTCAAATGAGTGGCGGCAAGTTCCAGAGCTGCTCTGGCCACTCCATGCCAAACCGAACCCAGGCCAATCAAATAGACTGGTGAAACGCCGTGATAAACAATGTCTTTCCCCTGACCTTCTTCGCCCAAGCGATCACGACTTTCGACTTTAACATTTTTGTAGCTGATAGGACCACTATGATTGCCGCGTACGCCCAAGGCTTCCCATACCCCATGACTGATACCATCCAGTTTGGAATCCACAATAAAAAAGCTGATATCCGTAGCGGATTTGGCGCCTGGAGAGCGGGTTTGGAAAATGTAATAATCGGCTTTACCTGCACTAGTCGTAAAGGATTTTTCAGCATTGAGCAGGTAATGGCTGTCGCCGTCACGGGCAGCTTCGCTAAAATTAAACCACCAATGGCCACCTGAGGCTTTTTCGCTGGTCGAATACGTGCCGACTAAACCGTCTCTGGCAGGTTTTAACCATCGCTCTTTCTGGTCATCGTTGCCGAATAGGTTAATGGTTTGAGCCGCGCCAATGTGCATTACGTACACCAGGCCCGTGGATGCACACCCCCTGCCTATCTCTTCTGCAACGATGGAAAAGGCTACGTGGTCAAGCCCCAATCCGCCCAGTTCCTTTGGAATTAAGATGCCGTTCCAACCCGCTTTGGCCAAGGCGTTCAGATTTTCCTTGGGAAATTCACCTTGATCGGTTTTTTCAGCGTTGGGGCGGATAACGGCATCCACCAAGCTACGAATATCGGCTCTAATTTGTTGATAATTGTGTTGTGACATAAAGCTATCCTTACAAAAAGTTGTTGATGTCGAATTTTGACGTTTAGAATTTAAAGTTTGCTCCAGCACCCAACGCCCATTCGCTGCCGGTGACCGAATAATTGCCTAGCGCTAATGTGCTGCGACTGGCGGAGCCTTCAAATGCATAGGCACCAAAAGCATCCAAACGGAATTTAGGGCTAAAGGCGTAACCGATGCCTGCGGTCAAGGTGTGTTGCCAGACTGTCGGCCCCAAAGTGGTTTGCACAACGCTAATCAAATCGTTACTATTTAATACACCGGGAACGTTGGTATTAAGCGGTAACGTACCTAACCCTGAAAAGCCACCGACTGTACCATTAGGATTGCTGCGCAAAATTTCGGTTGAATAACCGTAGCCGCCACGTAACTGTAAATTTCCAATACTATACTGACCGCCGAATAAGGCCAGAAATTGATCCTGGTAAACATCTTTATATAAAGAGCTGTTCGACCAGTTTTTCCAGATAGCATCAGCCTCTAACAGAAAATCTGAGTTGGGATTACCAGCCAGACCCCAGGTCACTTCCAGAGGTTGATCCAGTTTAACGTTTTGATATTGCTGGGAACCGTTTACAGTGGTTTCCAGTACGCCATGATAGTTGTATTCCAGTGGGCTTTTGATAGACACCCCGACAGACAGCTCTGGCAATATTTTGTAAGTAGCCCCGGTGGAACCACGTATGGAAATGTTATGCACACTGGAGGTAGTTCCGCCGAAATTGCCCGTTAAGGATTGCAATCCGCTAGTATTGCCGCTGGTTCCGAACTGTGCCATACCGTAGCCTATGGTTAAGGCTGCACCCAAGGACAATTTAGAGTCCACCTCATAGGCCGCGCCCAGATTGGCGCTTAACGACAATAACTCCACCAGCAATGGTAGTGTGGCCGCCCCGCCTACTCCGCTACCGCCTAGGCCCAAACCCGCTCCAGCGTTAATCGGTTGGGTACGGTAATCCGCGCCTAATCCAGAATCCACATTTAATCCACCCGCCAGCACAAAACCAGGAGATACCTCGCCGCTTATGGCAAAATCTGGAGCGATGTAATTACCTGCTTGGCTGTGTGATTGATTATTATAGCCGTTACTTGTTTGCTGATTACGTACTACCGGTTCCAAAATCGCTGCACCGAATTCAAAATTAAACCCTTTAAATTGAGACAAAGTAGCTGGATTACCAAACAGAGCTGACGCCACCTCCTGCGGTTTGACAAAAGCAGCCCCCGCCATACCACCTGCTATAGGATTTAAGCTTAAATCTACATCGGTGCCACTGTTTAATGCGAATGATAAGTGGGGCAATGTGGAGCAAGAAAGCAGTAAAGCGTATTGTGCAATCTTCAAATATTTGGCTTGGCTGCAATGAGCATTATTTAAGTTAAGCCTAAGATCGTTTGAAGTGATGATATCTTGGTTCTTCATATCTATTCCTTGTTAGTTTGTCTGTTAAATACCAGCGTACTTGTCTAAATACAAACGAAGGAAAAGCTAAATCCATGCCAAGATTGTTTTGGTTTAAATCAATAAGTTATGAGAATTTCTGTTACTTTTTGCTGCTATAGCGGCAGGTATGGCGCAAAATAGCAAAGATATCAGCAGAGGGTTAGTTTGCTTATTCTTTTTAGGCCTAAGAGTTCCAATTGGATTTTGAGTGCAGAAAACCGAAATACAAACAACTAAAACGTTGTTAAATAACGCTAGGTTCGAGCGATGGGGGGCAAATGTTGTAATGTTGAAACCGACCATTTCTTTCGTTTCGTGAGCCTAAAATTAAGATAATCGTTACCTCTATCTCCAGTTTTAAGTCATAAATACACTTTAAAGTCCATTTACTGTCAATCCGGCTTCCAAAACGCCTTGATTTCTGGATATTTAAAGGAAAGATAGTCCATAAATTCTTGGGAAATGAAGCTTGCCTGCCATAACTCTTTCCCATGATTGAAAACCATATGATATGGATTAACGAAATCGAGAATGAACGAAAAAGGTGTAAGATAATTGCCCTCTTGAATATAAGAGCTTTCTCGCTTGAGACGCTCCCAGTTTGGAATACGCTGCACTAACATGGATTCCTCGTTGGACAAATATAGCAGTTCCTTAAGTATATCTCTGCGTCTATGCCATTCTTTAACCTTTTCCATTAAGGGTTCATCCTCAAGAAATTCACTTTCTCGATGTTGGTTTATCTCGATTACTGTATACACTATGATAAATCGAACAAAGGATTTACTTTATACAATCTAAATTAGATTTCCACTAAGGCTGGTAAGCAAACACCAGCACTCCATTAGCCGGTATGACGATATTGGCTGAAGTTTGAAATCCATGTAATCCCTGCCCTTGCGCCGTAATAGCTCCACCGTTACCCGCGACAATCGGATTGACCCAATTATCGTAGACATCGCTATTAAACACTTCTTGCCAGACACCCCAGTGTGGAAAACCAATTTCATAGTGATAAAAAGTGCTATCGTTAAGACTAAGCACCACAATCACATCCTTACCTATGCCCTCTAGCCAGCGATGAAAAGCCAGTATGCGATTATCGTTATGCACATGAAACACTCTGATAGCATCACCACGTAAAGCAGGATGCAGCCAGCGCAGACGAATGGCATCCTGAGTAAAACGCAGATGATCTGTCATAGACACCTCGCCTGCATCCAAACCTTGCCAATAAATCAGATTTTGTCCGGCTGGATTATCACCCCATTGTTTATCTTCTAAAAACTCCTGCCCCATAAATAGTTGTGGTATGCCGGGTGCAGTCAATAACAAGGCGCTAGCCACGCGGCTGCGGCTGCGCGCATACCAGGAGCGATGATTGAAACCATCCGCCAGGGTGGGTATACGGTTATCACAACCGACTTTTACGATGTCATGGTTTTCCACGCAAGTTACCGCTTGCCAACCATGGGTAAAACCGGGCGGAAACAATTGTGCAGCTATGGCGTCCATATTGACCTGGGCGGCGGCTCCGTAGGCACATTGATTGATAGCACTGCGCACACTGCTACGTAAACCATCATGCTGGGTGACATCAAAACCTGCGCCTCCGCTGCTACTGGAACGGACTATATAGGGATTAACTGGCCAATATTCGGCATTTTGTATAAAACGTGGATTTATAAAACGTAAAGTAGAGGTTAAATCCTGACAAAAACTCCAGCCCGTACCAGCATTAAGATTGGATAGCACGCTGATTTCATCATATCTAAACCCATCAATATGAAATTCTGTTAGCCAATAGACCGCGTTGTTAATCAAAAATTGCCGAACATCGGTATTCCACAGCGCAAAAGATAAGCCCCCTGCCCAGCTTTGATCGGTAAAGTAGAGACTATCGTTATTATTGTAACCAGGGAGCCGATCCCAAAAATAGAGACTATGGTCATCACCCTCAAATCCACCGGCATGATTGTAGACGATATCGAATACCACCGCGATGCCATACAGATGACAGGTATCAATCATCGCTTTCAGCTGATTAGGTCCGGATATTAACTGTTGACTGGTTAGGGCGGGCGCATTTTTAGCACTCCGCAGTTGATTGATTAAAGGCAAATAGGTCGCTAAATCTGAGGCTGGCACTATATAGGGCGAATCGGGCGAAAAGTAATCGCAACCGTTATAGCCCAGCCCCGGATTAGTTTCACATTCATCCACAGGCAATGGTTGCAATACATTAATCCCTAAGGCATTTAGGTATTCCAGCTTTGATAACACATCCAGAAAGGTGGTGTATTTGCCAGTATTAGCTGATAGATAAGTGCCAATATGCAATTGGTAGACTATCATATTGGCGTAATCTGGCGTCTGAAATGCCTGATCCTGCCAGGGATAGGTTTGATCGCTACGGATAATGCAACTGCAGTTGGGAAATGGGTAGTCGGTTGCCAGTTCTCGGGCATAAGGATCGCGTTTATAGCCACTACTACCGCTACCGATCACATAAAAATTATAGAGATCGCCCTCTTTAGCACCCTGCATAAAACCCGTCCAATATCCACTTGCGTCTTTAACGAGTAGATTAGAGTCAGATTGGGTTGCTAGCGATTGTTGGTTAAAAACCCCATTTAAATAGACTTGCTGCGCGCGAGGCGCCCATACCCTAAATGTGGCACCCTCAGCGATGAGTGTAGCGCCCATGGGTGTTGCGGGATTAATATGATCTTGTGCCAGCATAAAATCACCTATCGAAATAACATCATTTAAGGTTGTTCGACATGACTAGCGGTTTTTAAAGCATCTTTTGGCATTCTAGAGAAAAATAGGCCGAAATTTTTACGCTTTGACAAAAACCTGTTACACACGAACGTTCGGCAAAACCCTAGCTATTTTAAACATAATCTCACGATTAAACTCTAACACTAAAACCCATACCTGTAAACATAATTATCCGATTTATAGCTTTAAAATCATAAACATGACATTTTTATTTAAACCCAGTATAGGTTTCTGGGTTGTTACGGCTATTTACAGCAGGCTAAGACAGGCTGGGCTTTCCAGGATAGACTATTTTTAGTTGTTTGATCTGAGCTGCTCAACGGGCGACTTTTCCAGCTTGCGGCTATTAATAAGTAATCCATTTATTCGCAACGCATAGGCTAGATTAAGCAAGCGGTTTCAAATTCTAGTCAGTATTAGGCTAAATAGTCAGGCAACGACAATGAACGCTATAGTCGCTTTAAATCAATAATTTAATTTGCATGCCTGTAAATACATGACGTTTTGCAGGATTGTTTCCACCCTAGCCTTGGTGTAGGATGTGCACTCTGCAAAGCTCCTTGAACCTTATAATCCACTCAACTACTTTACCTATTCGCTTGTATTACAAGAAATTTTATAATGCCAATATTAAGTACTGACCCTTTTTATCCCGCCATGAGGAGTTAAAACCGCAGGATTAGTTAATAGTTGTCCGGTTTACACTTAATGAATAACACCATTGCTCACATTCAATCATTATTCCCTGGATTTTCTCCGGAAGATTGTGCGCTTATCAATCAGGCTTTAACGTCAGTAGAAACCATAGCCGCTCAGTTACCTGCCTCGCCCGCCATGCAAAGGCCAAAAGGCATTGATGTTGCCACTGTATTGATGTCGGTGCATATTGATCTGGAATCTATCCTGACTGCCATACTCAGCGATCCGCGCGTGGTAGAACACATGACCGAAACTGTGGTCAGTACCCAATTTGGTCCAGCAGTATCGGCACTGCTAAAAGACGTGCATTGGTTAAATAAGGTGAATATCTACAGTCAGGATATGGCAAATCACCCCAATCAAACAGAAATATTGCGGCGTATGCTGTTGGCAATGACTCATGATGTGCGGGCGGTATTAATTAAATTGGCGTACCGTATCCAACGCTTGCGTAATTTGGAGCTTGAAGAGGCCGAAATTAGACTATTTATTGCTCAGGAAACACTGGATATCTACGCGCCTCTAGCCAATCGGCTGGGTATCCATCAATTCAAGTGGGAATTGGAAGATCTGGCTTTTCGCTATCTGGATCCTGACAGTTATTTTTCCATTGCCAAAGCCCTCAACGACAAGCGGGAACAGCGGGAAGCCAGTATAGAAAACTTTCTACTGACCTTGCGTGAAAAGCTGGCGAATGAAAACATTCAAGCCAAAGTTTATGGTCGACCTAAACACATCTTTAGCATAGGCACCAAAATGCGGCGCAAGCGCTTGGCTATTGATGAGCTTTATGATCTGCTGGCAGTGCGCGTTATCGTCGATGAAGCGGCTTTATGTTATACCGTATTGGGATTAGCACATAGTACATGGCAATATATTCCCAAAGAGTTTGATGATTATATTGCCAACCCCAAAGAAAATGGTTATCAATCTCTACATACGGTGGTGATTGACGATGTTGGTAACCGGATAGAAATTCAAATCCGTAGTAAAGCCATGCATGAGTTTGCTGAGCTTGGGGTAGCTGCCCACTGGCGTTACAAAGAAGGCAGAAAATTCAATCGCGCTACCGAAAAAAATATTGCTTCGTTACGGCAATTACTGGAAGACCGCGAAAACAACGATAATCTGATCGAAAACTTTCATACCGAATTATTTTCTGATCGTGTCTTTGTACTGACACCCGCCGGTAAACTGGTGGATTTGATTAAAGGCAGCACGCCGCTGGATTTTGCCTATGCCATTCATACGGAAATTGGTCACAGTTGTCGTGGTGCCAAAGTCAACGGTCAGATTAAACCGCTAAGTTATACGCTTAACTCCGGCGAACAAATAGAGATTATCACGCTTAAACATGGCAAGCCTAACCACAACTGGTTAGATCCAAACTTGGGTTACTTAAAAACCCCTCGCGCCATTGCCAAAGTAAAAAGTTGGTTTAAACAGCAAAAACACACAGAAAACATTTCGATAGGCAAGCAGTTACTGGACAAAGAAAGTCGGCGACTCGGCATTAAGCATGTGGATATGCCTGATTTGCTGAAACATTTTAAACAGCCCGATGGCGAACATTTGTATCAAGCCCTGGGCTGCGGTGACATCACCATCCGCCAATTAGCTGCGGCACTTAAAATTCCTGAACTGGAAACAGTACCGATAAGACGGGTCAATCTACAAAGCCCGGCAAAATCTGCTGTGATTGTGGCAGGGCTGGATAATGTGTTAACAACCTTGGCACACTGTTGTTTACCTGTAACTGGCGATAAAATTATTGCGTTTATCTCCCATAAACGCGGCATCACTATTCATCGTCAAAATTGCGAAAATATTTTGCAGTTACCCGCTGACCAGCAAACACAGTTAATTAGTGCCGAATGGAGCACTCATCAAACCATCCGGCATAATGTACCTATCATTATTTATGCCTTCAACGCTCACAACATTCTTAGCGATGTATCGCAACTATTAGCCGCAGCAAAAGTATATATCAGCGATGCTTCGTTAAAAACCCACGAAGATTTATCGGCCATTTTAAATTTGTCGATTGTGGTGGAAAATACCGAACAACTGAGTTTGGTACTGTCCCGCATCAATCAGTTACCAAATATTTTAGAAGTTAAACGAAAATCATAAGTGGGATATGTAACAATAAGCGTTTACAGTCTGTTTAACGAACTTTTTTAACCTTTTATTTTAGCTTATCATCAAAATGCCCCTTGTATCGACCAACATTCTGACAGCATACTGGACTATGCCACAGATTGAAGTAAATCTCATCATACTACTAAACATTCTGGGTTCCTTAGTGCTGGGTATGATAGTTGGGTACGAACGTTCCTATCATGGTCGGGCAGCTGGCATGCGTACTTATGGTCTGGTGTGCATGGCTTCCTCTGCCATTACTGTTATTGTGGGTTTCCCGCATTACTGGTTTGGCGGGCTATTAGCGTTACCAACCAGTGCAGATCCCACACGCGTTATTCAAGGTATTGTCACCGGTATCGGTTTTCTCGGTGCAGGCGTGATCATGAAGGAAGGTCTTAACATCAGCGGCCTGACAACAGCAGCCTCTATCTGGGCTTCTTCTGCCATTGGTATTTTATGTGGCTCCGGGTTTTATTTGGCGGCCATCATGTTAACTTTGATCAGTTCCGCCATTATGATTTGGGGTGGACAGCTGGAATCACTTCTGCCTTCGCGACATGCTCTGGCCATCAGTTTGTTTTTCCAGCCCGACTATGAACCGCAAATGCCGGAGATTCAAGCCCTATTTACCAATTTGGGTTTTACCTTAGGCGAAGGTAGCATTTCTATCATACACAACGCAGATCATGAAGAATGGCATCTGGTAATTTTTGCTGATGCCAAACAAAAGGTCACCGTGCAAGCAGTGGCAAGCGGTTTACAAAAATGCCAGTTTTTAAAAGCTTATCAGGTTGCGTTTGCACGTAACTAACCCCTCATCTGCCAACGGTAAAAACAATTGATACCGTCCGGAACATAATTAATGACTGTGGAGAGTATTATGCAAAATCCTAGCCTATGGGCACGAATAGAAGCCTTCAACAAGGGAAGAGATCCAGAGCGATTATTATTAAAGTATCAAGCCATGCAAAATGATATTTTTTCATTTTTGCGGGGTACCTGCCATTTATTTTATCAGGACTGGCCACAGGTTTCTGAATTGAACCAAGCGCCCTTGGCTTGGATTAGTGGCGATCAACATCTGGAAAATTTTGGCAGTTATAAAGGTGACAATCGCCTTAGCTATTTTGATCTCAACGACTTTGATGAAGCCATTCTGGCACCCTGTACTTGGGATTTGGCACGTTTTCTGTGTAGTCTACTGGTGGGTGCGCAAACACTGGGGGTTGAACAAGCACAAGCCTTAAAGCTGTGCGAAGCGTTCATGAGCAGCTATACGTATGAACTTACAGAATGCAAACCACGCTGGATTGAGCGTTCCACTGCCACCGGCATGATCCGTTATTTACTTAAAAATCTAAAGCGGCGTTCTCGCGTGGATTTATTGAACGAACGTACCACCATTCATCATGGCGAACGTCGTTTAAAACTGGATGGCATTAAAACTTTACCCATCAATGCCGAAGACAAACAACGAGTGATTGAATTAATTGATCGCTTTGCTGCACGTCAGGAAAAACCTGAGTTTTTCCATGTAGTGGATGTAGCACGCCGCATTGCAGGCGTGGGTAGTTTGGGTCTTGAACGTTATGTCATTATGATACAAGGCAAAGGAACAGATAATCATTATCTGCTCGATCTTAAATACCAACCCGGTTCAGCCTTATCCCCTTATGTCACCAATGCACAACCACTCTGGCAAAGTGAAGCAGAGCGCGTGGTTGCTCTGCAACATCGTAGCCAAGCTATATCCCCGGCTTTCCTGTCGGTCATCAATGAGGGAAAACGTTCCTATGTCCTTAGAGAACTAATGCCACAACAAGACCGGCTACATCTGCGACATTGGAACGGTAAATTTCAACGCTTGCAGAAAGTAGTCCAAATTATGGGTAAATTAGTCGCTTGGCAACATATTCGTACCGGTGGTTGGAAGGGCTCTGCCATTGCTGATGAATGGCAAAGTTTTGGACAAAAATCCGACTGGCAACAACCCTTGCTAGACTATGCATTATCCTATAGCAGACAAGTGCGTCTGGATTGGTTAAGTTTTAAAGAAGACTTTGGCTCTAATTTGCCGGGCGCTTCGGATTAAAGTGTAAAGGGTTATTGCAAAGAAAGCAGCCTCCTTAACCCAGGGCTAAAATGTGTTTTTGCAGTTCGGATAGAGCGACTAAGCCGGTTTTTTGAAATACCAGTTGGCCCAATTTATCAAATAAAAACAGACTGGGGGTGAATTGGACATTACCAAAAGCGGTACCAAGCTCACCCTGAGGATCTAGAGCAACTTTATAAGGTATGTGCTTTTCCTGCGCAACATTCAGCACCTGATTGGGGGGATCATAAGACATAGCCACGGCAATAATGGTTAATTCCTGACTTTTAAATTGCTGATGCAATTGAATGAAATCTGGAATTTCCTGTATACAACTATGGCAATCGCTAGCCCAAAATGTAACCAGCACCGGTTTGCCTTTTAATTCTGAAAGGGCAATAGTTTCTCCTGTGATGGTTTTAAATACTACACCAGGAGCAATAGAGACAGAGGAGCCAGTTTGCCAGAAAGCACCTAACACCACCAGCAAGGACACCAGCAGAAGAATAATAATTTTATTATAGTTTTTCATTATGTGATGGTTGTGGGGAGAAGTAATCTTTTGCCATCAACCAGACTGATGGATTAAGCACCGCAGCAACGCTTGAATTTTTTACCACTTCCACACCCACACATAGCATTGCGGCCCGTATCAATATGTGCATTCAACTTACCGGCTGCCTTGATAAGCCCATCCACATATAACCAACGTCCAGCCAGTTTTTCAAAGCGGCTAATTTCGTGCAGATAACAGGCTTCGGCATCTTGCAGATAAAAGGCTTTAAACTCTACTATACCTTTTGTGTCGCCCTGCCCGCCTTTTTTACAGCTTACAATCTGCAAGCTTTGCCATTCTGCGGTTTCTTTGGAAAAATCAATCTTGGCTGGTCGCTTGGCAACCACCCAACTTGCCAGCAAGTATTCCCCATCACGGCGCGTATAGGCGCTAAAACGAGAACGCATGAGCGCTTCGGCAGTTGGTGCCAGCGCCTCACCCCGGTGATAAGGTGCGCAGCATTGGCTATAATTCAAACCCGTACCACATAGGCACAGCATATTTTCAGAGGTAAGTGTCAGCATAGGCTGTTATTTTACCCAAGTTAGGCCCTAAAAAGCGAATCAAGATGTCAGAGCAGTATTTAGCAGTGCGGCTATGTTAAACTCACAGACAGGAGGTTGTTATAGTGCAAATTTCACTGAATACACAAATATTAATGGGTGCCTTATCCGGTGTAGGCTTAGGAATACTATTTATGCAACTCGGCCCAGAGGCTGAATTAAGCAAACAAGGCTTATATATCTGCGGACTGGTCGGCACCTTATTTATTGATATGTTAAAAATGGTGCTGGCACCCCTGGTATTTACCTCCATCGTGGTGGGAGTTTGCAATCTGCGTCTGCATAGTCAGATGCATAAAGTGTGGGTAACTACGCTGGCGTTTTTCACACTTTCCATGGCTATTGCCATTGCCTTGGGTCTAGGTGCATCGAATCTGTTCGAACCTGGCAAAGGTGTGCATCTGGATTTGTTTAACCATGCCAACCAGAACTTTAGCGCTAAACAATTGACATTTCCAGAGTTTATCGCCGAATTTATGCACGGTTTATTTCTGAATCCCTTCGCAGCCTTGGTGCAAGGAAATGTGTTAGCCATTGTAGTTTTCGCGTTAATGCTGGGAGTTGCCATTGTCACAGGTGGTGAACGTTATCGCAATATACAAATGCTCATGCAGGAAGGCCTGGAATTGATGCTACGTATGGTAGGCTGGATTATGCGTTTGTCACCCTACGGCATCATGGCTTTATTAGCAAAATTGTTGGCTACGCAAAGTTTGACACTACTAACCAGTTTGATTAAATTTATTGCGGTGATATTAGGTACCACCTTATTACATGGGTTTGTACTGCTACCTTTATTATTGTTTTTATTCACCGCCATTTCACCACTACGTTTTTTTAAAGGCGCTCGCGAAGCCTTGCTTACAGCTTTTGCTACCAGCTCCAGCTCAGCCACCCTGCCAGTCACCTTACGTTGCACCGAACAACATTTGCATGTCTCTCCCAGTATTGCTGGCTTTGTTATACCATTGGGCGCAACCGTCAATATGGATGGCACAGCGCTTTACGAAGCTTCTGCGGCACTATTTGTGGCTAATCTGGCCGGCATAGACCTGAACTTAACACAACAGTTAATTGTATTTTTCACCACCATGATAGCTGCAATAGGCGCTCCCGGTATTCCCAGTGCCGGTATGGTGACCATGATTATGGTATTACAATCCGTAGGGCTTCCCACCGAAGCGATAGCCATTCTATTACCGATAGACAGAATTTTGGATACAGTACGTACCATGGTCAATGTTGAGGGCGATATGATAGGTAGCTTGGTCGTGCAAAAATGGGTGGAAGAACGAGATTAATTCCCCTCAGTCTCAGGAAAAGCCATTTTTCAACGTTAAACTGCACTTATGCAGCGCTGTTTATGCTGGATTTTTGCTGTATGGTTAACAAAACCGGATTTCAGTCATGCATTTTTTTAGCTTAAACAAAATTATGCGACTTACTGCCAGTTTTATATCGTTAATTATTTTATCTTAACCCCGAACTAATCAATTAGAAATTAGCATCGAGGTGACAAAAACCATGGTAGATTTTGATAGAATTTATTTTAACGAAAAAATCCGTTCTGGTTTGCAAGAATGGTTCTTTGTCAGTCGGGAAGGCTTAATGGGGCCATATGCAAGTTTTGAAGATGCAGTTTTGAATATGCAGGAATTTATCAAAGCTAAATTACAAACACGAAATAGTGGCGGACGAAGTTTTGGTAAATTAGATTTGCTTGGCGAAGATGAACTGCCTTTTATTTTCGCCAAGAAAATATCGTCCCCCCAAAATAAACGATTTTAAAATAGACTTGGTCACCGACCAGCTTTTTCACCTATTTGTATTTTAGGATTACCAATGAAAACCGCCTCTGTTTTTTAAAACGTACCGTTTCATGCAGAACAGGGTTGGATGTGCCAACCAGCGGGCGGCGCATCACTTGAAAGTTAAGCTATCATCATGATCGAATATCATAGCTACATCAATAAACAGCTGGGGTAACATTATCCCGCCTTATATTGATGGTATATAAAACGAATGATGCGCCGCCCAATGGTTGGCACATCCACGGAACTAAAGTTGAGCTCCTGCAATACTGAAACATCTTGATAACACGCCAAAAAATAAAAGCGTCATTACTAAAGGCAAAATAAAATGAGATCTACCACCTATTTTACAAAGCCAAACTACTTGTTCTGTCCTGTCGAGTGAAATGGATTTTATTTTTGAAATTTTAGATTGGCAATGGCGGTAATATACCGATTCAGAATATAATGTAGGTATTATAAATGTTAAAATAATTAATAAAATTTGCCAATGGAATATGCCTGAAATTATTAGCGAAACCACATAAAGAATTCCGTATTGTAGTGCTTCAAACCACATCTTCCGATATATCAGCCAATAAAAAGTGAAAAAGAATGCAGCCCAATTCCAAGTCACCCACGTTTTTTCTGAGTGATAAAAGCTTGAAAAAAGGCTTAAATAATAATTTTGATTTTTTGGACCAATAATAGCTTCATATAATTCAAAATCTTCACCTAGATTACCCCCTTTAAACTTTTGCTCCCCCTTATCTAGATTAACGCCATTAAACATTTCCTGCTCAATTGACTCATAGCCACGTGTTTTATAACTTTCTATTTCCGACTGGTATTCATTCCGAACCCGACTTATTTTATTTTGTTTTATTTGCGATGGGCATTCCTTATTATAGTTATCCAAATGTGTCAGAATAATTATAGATGGAATAAGGTATATAATTGGAAGTATATTTTCTAGCATCACAAATAGCGAAGGCATTAAGCTCAAACAAAGGACTAAAGCACAGATATTCGGTAAATCTTTATGAAATTTTTTATTGTGAGCCCAATAGACACCCATTATTTGCAACATTATTAGGGCTATCATAGCTAGGATAATGCAATATACCAAGAGTGAGTCTGTATATTGATACGGCAGTCTTGCACCAGAAAAATCTATAATTAATGCTGCAGTTAATATAAAAGAAAGTGTACTTGTAACAGTTACAATTAGGAAACGGAGAATAACTGTTTTAAGATACATTAAAATCTCAGAAATCAAATTTTAAAATGAGCGGATTACTACTCTTTAATCCCATGTGGAGACAAAACTAGCGTCCACCCTACTTGGTTGACCATATTTATTTTCATTTGGCTGACTCTTAAAGCATAGAAACACCAGACTGACTATTGGGAAAATAAACCACCATCCATTTTTGCCAATATCATGCATTCTTCTAACTCCAACGGCAATACTTGGAATAAATACCGCAAGCGCATAAATATTATTTAAGGTATTTCCAAGACTACTTATACTCATCCCAGAAAATCCTTCGATAACTGCAGATACAAAGCCAATAGTAAAAGCAATGATACAATTAAAGAATAAGAATATCCAATATTCTTTTCGCGTGGCTCTACCGCTAAATACCGCATAACTTTTTAAAGCATTAACATAATAATTCAAATGAAATTCCCTATTTAAATTCTTTTAAGATTAAAGTTTTCCTGATTACCCATAAGCTTCAGAAAATTCAATTTTTAGTCATCGAAGCCGTCATTTCGGCATGGACCGCCGAAATCCAGAGAGGGTTGAATGGAAATGAAACCCAGCTTCGAAGCTTTCCATACTTGGAGTTATGGTCTACCCACTTAAGCCGGGACAGCTTGAGGTTAAGCCTGACATGGTGTCCCGCTTTAAGTGGGTAGCTGGCTTACGCATACCCACTACACCCCCAGCTGGTATAACCGTTTAGCTGAAACTTGTGGGTAATCAGGAAAGTTTTAGCATAACCTGTTTAATTATAAAGATTTGTGTGTAGTGCCGTAGATACTCTCTTAAGAATCGTAACAAGACGATCATGACTCCACCAAACCAAGAATTATCCAAAAATCACATACCAACCATTTGATTGAATTCAATAATAGAGGTCGTCGGGCTTTATGCCAACCTCATTTTGCAAATAGCCTTTTTTTTAACCCCATTTAACCCCGCTTTATCCTCGTATAGGTGATGAAATTACCCTATTATGAGAATAATGGGTATTTTTGTGAGAATTACTCATTTTTAAACTAGGAGTTGGCTATGAAAAATCGACTTTTTATAGGTGCATTTTTGCTTAAATATTCCCATAATATGATAAATAAGTTGACAATACGATACATTATGCAAAAACAAGGTGATGGTTATCACAAAGAGCAAATCAGAAGTGGGGGTCATACACCAACTCTCACAACAAGAGAGGGTTGGAAGCCTCAGCTCGACTGTGTGCATAGAAACCTAGCCGAGAATTCCATTCTCAATCCAGTCACCAATCCTGGCTGGTAAGATTATGCAGGCATGATTGACGGCTTTAGAGGTTGACGAATTCGCACTAACGACCCTAAACTGACATTCGAAGCTTTGAGTTCAGTGTCTGCAGGCATCCAATTAGCTGCCATTCAACACAGAGCTAACCGGGCGCGCGCCGGAAAACTGAAAAAACCCATATTGTAACCACGATCAGGTGAGCACCGTGTTAGGCATATACTGGTATTGGGTCTTGCGGATTTTGATTCTGCCCACCTTGCAACTGTTCATATATTTCACGCACTATGATTAACATTCTTTCAAATATTTCATATAGAGGAACATCTGGGTCAAGAATATCAGCTAATTCCTTACTTCGCTCAGTTGCCAAGCGAAGAGCGCACCCTAATGGTTCTTTGTTATCGGAGCAAATTGCCACTGCGGCAGCATCATCAATAAAGCCACATAGTCTTTCATAGATAGATCTAAATTTTTTTTCATAGCTGCTAATTTTGGCTTTTGTTAAAAAACTATACCAGTCTAATTCTTCATGTAATTGATTCAATGACTTTCCAACATCAATACCAGATGAAAAAAACTCCGAATTTATTTCTTGTAGTTCATCGTTAAAATCACGGCATAGGATGATAGCCGATTTCTTTAAATCCAAAATCATGTCATATAGCCGACATTCATGCCCTTGTCGCTCGGTTTGCTTAACTAATTCAGCAAATTTTCCTGCAAGACCTATAGCGGAGCTTGTGGTTCCTAATAAAACTCCTATGTCCATTTCATCACCTATTTTAATGTTAAGTGTAAGTGCAGATTATTCGCCATGTTTGGAGGCGGATGGAGCTGGTTTTAGATCGGTTTTTTCTTGTTCTTTACCTGGAAAAGTGGATGTCGGAAACTTAGATATAATTCCTTTCTGAAAATTAGAAAGTTCCGCGCTAATAGTTTGAGGATCCGTTTTTTCAACTCTTACTTTTCGTTGCATTTCTTCGAGTTCGATTACCCATTGATCATGGTATTTATACCGCTCTGAAAAGTGGAATGTACTTTCAACCGTTATTGCTAGTGCAGGAATCGCAGCAAGAAAAGCGATAAGCCATTTATTTGCATTCAAAGTAGCCAAAAATGCCGAAATAGCACTAGCTAAAATAGATGCCCAAAGCAAAATTTGAAGGATACTAAAATCGCGGGATGACCACATGCGGTGTTCCGATAGCTTTTCAGTAATTTCTTTCAGCAAAAATTCCTCTGGTGACATCTGATTCTCCAGTTGATGAGTAAACAAACATAACCTGCCGATGAGCGGCGCCGGAGTGCGAAGCGCTGAGGCGTCCGCTCCATTGGCTGGTTTGGGCATTATAGCGATGCATTGGCAATACGTTCTCATTGAGTGTGTTGCGTTGCTCTACCGAGAGTGCTCTGAGATACCGACAGATTCGCTCCCACTACTGGAGAACTGGTCGCTGTTTCACCATCTGCTGATTTGTTAAGGAGTTTCGCCACAGCTTGGCCTATCGGCGCTAGGACGACTAGTGGTGCATATAGGAGACCGCCAAGCTGTATTGAGGTCCCGATGACAACCTCAGCGTTTTGCTTCGAAGTGCTCAGAGTGTGCCGCAATACGCGCACGATGACCGACTCGGTTTTTCTGTTTCCACGACTCCATGTGTCTCGGGTGACATCCATGCTTATGCGCCGGACATACTGAGCTGCCGCCTCGCGAATTTCAGACAGGGAGGCTTCCTTTTGACTCGAGCATTCGACGATTTCCCAAAAGCATCTCGCCTCGTCCGTTTCTCGTATCGACATAATGAGCGAAGGCGTCAGTTCTGCGAGAGTCTTTTCGTCAATCGCGTCAAGGGTTAGCGCTACTTCATCCAGTTCTTGGTCGTCTGGTTTGGCTCCCATTAATTGCACATTTCCAAGAACTAAATCTAGCTCTCCAGCTAGTTCGCTTGGTATTATAGGTTGGTACCCTAGCAAAGTTGTCTCGGCGCGAATAAGGAGGGCCCTCATAGATGGCACCAGCGCCGGTGATAGCCTCTTTATAACAGTATCGACGGACTGATTGCGATTACGGGGCAAATCTGCAACGTAGTCATATATGGTCTTGTCGTCGACCGTCGCATGCTCAGGATCGAAATTTATAATCCCCAAAATTGGCGTGTTTTCTCTTAGAAAATGGTACGCGACATCAAACTCTCCGTAGTCCTTACCCAGTCTGTTCATACAGGACTGCGATACCGCATAAGCGTCACAGTATTCCGTAAATAATGGGTCTCGCTTTGTCGACTCCGGAAAAAGACGCACCACTGCTGACTCAATACTGGCGAGCCGATTGTCCACATCATCATGCTTGAATCGGTTATCGAGCTTTGGGTGAAATAGCCCTAGACGTTTGTAGAAGTCTCGCAATTCTGGTAGCGACATGAATCGACCATCTTTGAATCTCTCGAAATGTGCGACCTCTAGAAGGCTTTTGTCACAGAGGTCCTTGAAATCAGGATGGTCGGAGTAGGCTCGCAAGAAATTGGGGGAGTTCACGACCATGTGGTCGGCTAAGACGAGTTTTCGGTGGAACAACGCAGAATGCTTTAGGCGCGCTATGTAGGATTGTAGTTGCGACCTCTCATTTGCGAGTGCGGCGTTTCGATGTGCTAGCCCGAAGTATCCGTGCATGTTTTTTTCCCGTTCTTAGAGGTTTCCGCAATACGTAGACGCTTGGAATGAGGCCCAACGGTATTAGTAGTTTCTGTTTATTTACCACGAAACTTGTGTTATGACAATAAATTTGTGATCAGCAAGACCGGTTTAACACTACCAATACCAGAAAACCCTCCACCTTTGCCTGTCGATGAGTCACTGAAATTAACCGGAGCCAATTGAGTGGCGGTTTACCACCAACTGCAAGCCGTTATTCGAACAAAACTTGGCAAGCATACCGTGCCCAGTCGGACGATCAAAGAAGCGAAAAGTCCGTTGGATTTTTGAAGCAAAGTCATCGGCGGCAATGTGCCTGTTTGCAGTCATTCCTCAATGATTATTCTGTGGCGGATTATGGCCGAAATTGCTCTTTCATGCACGATAGATCAAAACTGCTCTAATCAATTATAAGACTTGACAGGTCTTGAGACGAATTGCTGTAAACATTAACTTAAATACGCAAAAGTCGGGCTTTGATCCATAAAAGTGGGGTTAAACAGGTATCTAAATGCTTATTGAAAGAAGCCATTAATTTTCTATTTTGGTATCTTGTTTAATGGCAGTAATCGCCAACCAAGGTTGCTCGTGTAATGGCTTACCAGGGGGGCGGTAGTAAAAGTCCTGTATTGTAAAACCAGCCTGTGTCAGAAATTGTTGACTACTATCAATTTGCATATAATGCCCGTACCTTAGGCCTGACCATCCTTCGCCATTGCCACGCGGATTAGACATAAACAAAACACCGTTGGCACGCAATGTCGTGTGTAATTCCTTTAAAACTCGAGGTAATTCTTGGCTGGGAACATGAAACAAAGAGGCATTCGCAAAAATGCCATCAAAGTGATTGGCTGGCAAGTTCAAGCTCAAAAATGATTGCTGTAAAATTTGACAACCTGTATGAGCACGAGCCATTGCGCAAAATATCTCGCTACCATCCAAGCCTATCGGTCTGTGGCCCAAAGACTTAAAATAAGCAACATCTCTGCCTGGCCCACAACCAAAATCTAGAATATCCAAACATTGATGTTTGGGAAATAGATTTAAAAACGCCGCATAGTTCTGATCAACATCGTGCTCTCTGGTACCCTGCCAATACGCTTCAGCGTGTTGGTTATAATGACTTAAGGTCATAGTTTCGATGTCTGCCAAGGAGGCACTTCTGGGTTCCATAATAACTTGATGAATTAAAAAAAGAACACTTAAACTCGGCTTAAAAAACTTAGGTTTAATTCTAAGTTCTAACCCTGCTAAACATAATACATTAATATTTTGATGAAAATGCACATTATTCTAATTTATCACTATAGCGTTGCCATATCTGGGTACGACCAAATAATTCGATGCCAACATAGCCACGCACGTTTAAACTGGTACCGTCTTCTGAGAGCATAAGTTTCGCTCTGTAAATTTCACCATTATCCGGGTCTAGAATTTGGCCGCCATCCCAAATATTACCACTGCCTGTCAATCCCCACAGTAAACGTAAGCCTAGCAAGGGTTTATCTTTAAATTCGCCCGGACAAAGATTACATAAAGCGTCTGTATTTAAAGTTTTACCGGGTTTTGGAAAGCCTTTTACTATGACACCTTGTAAAATATTGTTATTAGTTTCAATTCGCACTACTGAATTAAGTCGATTATCTTTCTCGTCAATTTGCGCCCACAAGCCATTGATATCGGCTGCCAGTATTTGGCCATTACCGAATATCACACTCAATATAAAAAGAAATTTATAATTTATATATTTCACTGCTATTTGCCTGTTTATGCATAATTGCTTTAAAAAAAACGGATTAAGCGTATCTGCACGTAATCATCTTTACTCATGCCGGTAAGAATACTAGTGTTAGGAATATTCTTAAATAATCTGGATTCAATTTCTACTTTCCAGTTATCCCAAAGCCGACGACTTGCTTCAAAACTCAGCAAAGTTGCTTGTGTATTTAATTGAATAGAGGTTCCAAACAAAAATTGCGTATTTTGCGTATCATTTAAGGTTAATCGCGTCCCTACGAATATATTGTTATCCTGATAGGTTGGCGGTGCGGTAGGATTTAATGCGGTTGGGGATGATTTATCACGTCCATCATACTGATATTCCATCAACCACCCCAGATCAGCGCTACTGGCAAGCACACCATATTGTGTATATTCAAAGCCTGAAACCAGTGCCGCAAAACGATGTCCCTGACCACTGCGTGTCATGGCTTCAAGTTTAAATAACCAGTTACCGACTGCACCTTGCACATCCAAACTGCTCTGGTCTATCAGATCATAAACAGGTGATAATGTGGGGGCACCTATGGGTATGCTATTATTTAATAGCGGAACATGCACTGCAAAACGGGGTTCTCTACCAAGTCCGTAAAAATTTGACACCCCAACATCCCAATCACCAAAAGTTTTACTCCAGCGAATTGCCGAATCAGGATGCCAGCGACTCACACCATGAAACTCTGGAGTGTTAACATCTACGGGTAGGTTAAATCTTAACCGGCCATTGGCAGCCGGAAATGTGCGCTCCCGAAAATACGGTAAATAAAATAGGCTAAAGTTTCCGTAATCACTGGGTACATCCAAGTTCAGCATAGGTTGCCCAAGCTTTTCTTCACTATCGAGATTCTCGACAAAATCGGTTTGGTTAACAATATCTACCAAATGCCGAGATTCGGTAACACCCCAAAATACCTTACCCACACCGGCTTTTACTGTAAAACGGTCTTCCTTATGCAGCCAGTTAAATTCGCGTACATCCCAATGGCTCCTGTTAGTATCCAGACTATCATAGCGGGCAAATGGAATCGCGGTAAATCGATCCCGGCCAGCGCTCCACTCCTGTCTGAATTCTGGTTGTAACATCAGAGAGGGATCAGCAAAACTGCTATTCTGCGTAGCAGCCGCTGCCGGCTCGGTAAAAAAGCGCGTATCTAAACCAGCAAAGCCGGACCATTCAGCAGCCTGACTATTGCTGACTGGCAAACACAGGACAATAGCAAAAATGATCGCCTGTTTTGACATGATCTACTGAACGTTTTTAAGTGCGTTTTCGGCGAAATCGCTGTCTTTAAAACCATTACGAAATTGATACTGATTACGGGCCATCACTGTACTTTTACCTGTTTGATGATTAACCATTTCTAGTTTGCTGGCACGCCAATATTGATTAAGATACTGATGATAATCGCTAAATGACAAGGTTTTTAATAAATCACCCTTACGATCATAGTAATCAATTTTTCGGGGTTGATACATAGCTTTGTCTACCCATTCAATTTGTTTTGAATAACCAGAATATTCATATGCGGGTGTATTTTCCACTACAAAACAATCCTGCCCATCTAATACCTCATCACGAAGATAACGATAGGTATATTTGTTAATTTCCCAAGAAGCGATATCTTCAAATGCAAACTCGCTACCGACAAATGGACCTGATTTATTTACAGAAGAAATACGTTTTACGCGTTTTAAAACAGGCAAATACAGCCATTGATCATCGGGTTGTAAACCGTGCGAAAAGGTTAATACCGCAGTACCCTGCACATCGGCAGGTTTATGAAATAAACCTAACTCTTTATCACCATCATCTTTTACTTCCAGGGTTTTAATCGAAAACTCCCGAATACTTTCTTCGCCTTGTTCATTGCGCAGTGTAAAAATCGATTCGTAAGCACTGTCACCAAACCCCGAATCACGCCGATCTGTTTCTCGAGCGATAGCCATACCCTTCTCTTCTGGTGTTTCATCCGCATGGCTACAAACTGCAGAAAAAGTTAAACTGGTGAATAACGCGATATACACATATTTTTTCATGAGCATTTTCCTGCTTCAGTAGATTTTTTAAAGACGTTATTTATGCGAACCAATAGGCCTTCGTAAAGTAAAAGGATGGGTGGTAACAACAGGAATTCGGCAAACAATCCGAGTGCAAAAATAATGGAGGTTAACAACCCCATTTCATAATTGATTTTGAAACTGGAAAAGGTAAATAAAGAAAAACCCATTATCAGTACTGCCGAGGTAACCCACAAGGCTCCTCCCACATTAGAAAAGGCATAATGCAACGCTAACTCTGGATCCATGTTTTTTTCTTGGCGCGCATACTGATATTTACCCAGAAAATGCACGGTATCGTCAACCAGAATACCTAGCGTCATGGCCGCTACTACAGAAGAGGCTAATCCTACTTGACCCACCATCAACCCCCACAGCCCAAAGGCCATGCCTGCCGGAACCAAGTTTGGGATAAGACTTAGTAAACCTAAACCCAACGACCGTAACACAAAGATCAAAATGATCGATATTAAAGTGGTGGATAAGAGTTCGCCGCTAATCATACTGATAGTGTTACGTTGACCAATATGCGAAAACAACAACGTGGCACCCGTGCCATCTGTGTTTTTTATCAGGGGTGCATTGGCTTTTAACCAAGCCTGAGCGCGGGCTTCCAGGTCTATACTTTGCTGACTGGAGAGACTGGGCAAAGTTACAGTCACCCGTGTTGCCGATTTGCTGACGTTAACTCTGTCATTTATATCCAGACCATACGGTAACGACATTTCGAACATCAGTAGATATTGTGCGGCCATTTCACGACTATCTGGTAAGCGAAACCAGGCGGGATCGTCACCATGCATATTCTGATTTAATTTCTTTAAAATATCGTTAAGCGCATAGACATGAATGGTTTCTGGCTGTTGCCGATACCAGTTCACAAATGCCTCTACCTGATTATAGAACGCAGGTTCATTGATACCGCCCTGAGTACCTTGCTCTAACGAGTATTCGATATTGTATATTCCAGTTAAATGGGTAGTAGTGTAGTCAGTATCCTGTCTAAATTCGACCGATTCATCAAAGTATTTAACATATTCATCATCCAGAGTATTCAATGGGATACAGGCCAATAGTGCCAAAGTAATCACTGATAAAACCGCTAACTGTTTGCCGGGATGCCTAATCATAAAATTTACCATCCTATGAACCGCTTTGCCACTCCAGCTGCCAGCATTTTCTTCGTTTTCTATTCGCCCTTTATTGGCGGGTAAAAGTAACATTAAAGCTGGTAAAAAAGTAATGGTTAAAAAATAGGCAGCGACAACACCCATGGCAGTAATATTCCCCAAATCGCGAAACGGGGGTGCATCACTAAAATTCATAGACAAAAAACCTATCGCGGTGGTCAGATTGGTAAAGAATATGGCCTTAAAATTATTGATCATACTATTTTGAATGGCTGAACGTTTATCCTGACCTTTAGCCAAACCGCTATAATAGCTGGTTAAAATATGCACTGTATCTGCGACAGCCAGAGTCAACATAATAGTCGGTGCGGGTATGCTGGATGGTGAAAAAGCAATGCCCAGCCAACCTGCAAGCCCTACCGCAATGACGATGGATAAAGTCATCATCAGCAAAGCAGCAGTCATACCTAGAAACGATTTCAGAAACCACCATAAGGCTAAGGCAATTATGACTAGCATTGCCGGCGTCAGCGTCTTCATATCTAATTCGGAACTTTCCGAAAAAGCGGTATCCAGCATTATCGCCCCAGTCAACCGAATTTCAATTTCTGGGTGCGTTTGCTTTAATTCGCTGACCAAATTCCTTACATAGGTTGCAATAGCTAACGTTTCCGCATCCTGGTTCTCATTGGTACGCTTTACCACCACATTGATACCCGTAACTTTCGCATCAGGGGAGATTAGACGCTTTACTAATAAGGGCTCATGTAAAGTCAAATATTTAAGGTGCTGAATTTGCACTGCATTCAACTGTTCAGCATGACTTATTAAATCAGCTACTTTTAATTCATCGCCCTCAGCAGAACTGTTTTGGAAATTAGTGATTGAGTCCACCCTTGTTGAATAGGGAGTTTGCCAAAGTTTTTTGGTTAACTGCTCTATGATAGCCAGATTTTGGGCAGTAAATACATCACCGTTATTTGGGGTTAATACCAATAGCACATTGTCATCACGTACATAGGTTTTTTGTAAGGTTTCAAACGCAATCAATTGCGGATTATCATTACTGAAAAACATTCGATAATCACTTTTAAAATGTACAAATGCGATACCGTAACCAGATGCTATGGTTAACATCAGGGTTAAGACGATAACCTGCCAGGGATTGCTAAGTAGCAATTCCGAATATTTGCGTACCATTGATTTATTCTCTTTGCTTTGTTATTAGACCACTGATTTAGAGCGGTAAAAGGTTATACCTAGCTTGACCTTAAATCAGAACAGAATGACTAACATTAAGCCGTTTTGAATTGAATAAAGTCTAAGTCTAATGAATTTATATACCGTTTCTATACTTTATTTAAATTTTCAGAAACGGTTGCAATCGTATAATCGATTTCCTCAAAGGTATGCGTGCAGTTTATAAAAAATCGCAAGCGCGCCTGATTCAACGGCACGGCCGGATAGATAATTGCATGCACATTAATATTCTTTGTATTTAATAGATTGGCGAGTTTCACCGCTTTTTCAGAATCACCGATAATAACGGGTACCACTGCGGTGCCAGTACTAATACCCGTATCCAACCCGTATTCCTGTGCCTTTTTAAGGAAATATGCTGCATTTGCCTGCAATTTTTCCACCCGCCAGATTTCTTTTTTTAATTTACGCAGACCACATAAAGCCGCTGCAGCAGTCGGTGCAGGCATACCCGCACAATACAATACAGCTCCCGGTGCGTTATAGCGCAAATTGTTGATCATATTTTTACTGCCTGCGATAAATCCTCCTGCACTGCCCACTGACTTGCTGAGACTGCCCATCCAGATTTCGATTTCATTTGACTTGACACCTAAAGCCTCTTGCACACCCCGACCTGTTGCGCCAATTGTTCCCATAGAGTGTGCTTCGTCCAACATAATTGAGGCATCGTGCCGATGTGCTACTTCTATGATTGGTCTGATATTTGCCAAATCACCATCCATAGAAAACACACCTTCCGTTAAAATAATGGCTCTTTCATAAAGATGTCGATGCATTTTTAACAAACGATCCAAACCTTGGGCATCATTATGCGGAAATGTTAATCGTCTGGCTCCAGACAACAAAGCTCCCGTCACCATAGAGTTATGAATTAATTCATCGTGAATAATCAAGTCTTTATCGGTAAGCAAAAAGCCTAATGTAGCTACATTGGTTAAAAAACCACTGACAAACAATAAGGCATCCTCAGTGCCGAAAAAGGCTGCGAATTCGGCTTCTAACTCATCATGTAATGGAATTTGTCCAGCGACCATCCGCGCGGCAGATACCGAGGTACCGTATTGATCAATCGCATCTTTAGCAGCCTGCATTACTTCGGGATCAGTCGCTAAGCCCAAATAATTATAGGATGAATAGTTAATTTTCCAGGCATCACCGATTAACACCTTAGCGCCGTCTCTTTTAGTCCATGCCTGAAAATAGGAATTACCATTGATACCCATATTTTCAAAGTTTTCTTTCATTTTCAGAAACTCAAGCGCACCAGGATGATTATCAAAGCCTCTAGCTTGATGATGGATTATTTTTGCGGCCACCGGATTAACTATACTTCCGACTTTTGCCCCTTCCGGCTTTGCGGCACCTGATGAAAGCAATTGTCTTGCTAATGCTCTACTATCCTGATTCATGCTGTAGCACCCTCTTTTGATTCATTAATAATGATTGGAATAATTTCTGTTTTCACTTGTTCGCTGGGGACTGATGCCACTTGCATTAAAGTAACAACATCTGCAGCTATACTCAGTATGGATTTACTGGACAACAACGATAAAACAGAGAGTTCGATTTGAAATGAACGATTCACCAATGTTTGCAATTCGACAGCAGTGATAGAATCGATACCAAAATTTTCCAGTGCGGCATCTAGATCAACCTCATCAGCATTCATTTGCAAAATACTGGCAATATGTTCAGCAACAATGTATGCGGCTGTTTCAATTTGTTGCTCTTTAGGCATTAATGCCAAAGCACTGGCAATAGATGTATTGTCGGAACCTGAACCATACTTACTGATCAAATCTTGATAGCGATGCGAACTGGCGGCACCTGGTTCTGCGTATTCCCAGGTTGGCCAATCGACATTGACCATCATTAGGGTTGGGACATTCCATTGATAAATTCTATTAAATACAGCTTGCAGCATTGGTTCATCAAAAGCATGTAAGCCTTTCATTTTCAAATAGCGTTCCAAATCGGAATTGGCTGCCGCCATACCCACTTGAGCAGGGCCTAATTGTAAGCTATTGGCAGGCAGGCCTTGCGTAGCACGGTATTCAATCAAACCATCCATGAAGGTATTCGCCAGACAGTAATTAGCCTGATAGGTATTGCCCGATTGTCCTGAGATTGAAGAAATAACCAGAAACAACTCTAGATCAACATTATTTTTGGTGAGTTCATGCAGGTTATTTGCACCGATAATTTTTGGGATGGCCACACGTTTGATCGCCGCTTCGTCCATATCCATCAGAGTTCTATCATCAAGAACCCCCGCAGCATGGATAACACCACCCAATTTACCCTGACTTTCTATCGCGGATATAACATTGATAAGATCCTGTCGAATACTGACATCACCAGCATAAACAGCAACAGAAACCCCTAACGCTTCCAATTGCGCTACCGCTGCCTGCGTATCAGCAGTATTGGCACCTTTGCGTCCTAACAACGCCAAACGTTTTGCGCCATGCTCCACACACCAATGCGCATAAGCCAAACCAACACCGCCTAAGCCACCCGTGATTAACACTGTTTTATCTGCGCTAAGTTGTTGCAGCATACGTGATTTAATAGCACTGACAACCGGTGTTTGATCAAGATCAATCACCACTTTGCCAATTTGTTTAGAACCCGATAAATAAGTAAAGGCTTCTATGATTTGATCCGCGCCAAAACGGGTAGTCGGCAACGCCTGAATACATCCGCGATTAGCTAAATCCCAAACTTCTTCGAGTAATTCTAGATATTTTTGTGGTTTTTTAGTACTTAATAAATCAAGATCAATCGCACTATACTGAATACTTTTATCAAAAGGCGTCATACTCAGAGAGCCTTGATTAAGAATATCGCTTTTGCCTATTTCGACAAAATGCCCAAATTCGGCCAATACGTCAAAGCTAATCGCCACTAAGCCACCGCTTGCCGAATTCAAAACGACATCCACACCTTTGCCATTGGTTAACGCCAAAATTTCTTCACCAAAGTTTAAGGTACGTGAATCAACTGTATGATCAACCCCCATATTAAGCAGAAAGTCCCGTTTCACTTGAGTACTGGCTGAAGCAATGATACGTGCACCAAAATGTTTGGCCAAATTAACAGCAGCCAGACCCACGCCACCCGTTGCACCATGGATAAGCACCGTATCTCCAACAGATAATCTGGCAATATCTTTTAACGCCCATAACGCTTTCGCATAGGCCACAAGGAATGCCGCAGCATCCGTCGATTTAAATCCTGTAGGGATGGGCCGGATCAGGGTCGCGTTTAGCTCTGTACGTTTGGTATCCAACAACAAATAGCGACTAAAACAATCTGCTTGTGCTACACAGACTTTATCTCCAAGCTGATAATCACAAACTTCAGAACCCACCGCTACAACGACACCCGAACATTCAAGTCCTAAAGTCATACCCGCTTGTATTGATTCCAGATTTTCTTCGTTTAGTATTCCAACGACTTTAGCCAAGTCTTTGTAGTTGAGTGAAACTGATTCAACCCGAATTTCTACTTGATACTCATTGGGCGGTTTGCGTTCAGTTTTACTAAATACAAGATTATGTAAGGCAGTACGTGCAGGAATATTCAGCTTAAAGCTATGTTGACCGTCATCAATAAACGGGACTTTTACTTTAGTAGCCAGCTCTGCATATTCATTACTATCAATACGCCTAATTTGCATGGCATAACGATTACGGTTTGCAAGTGCAATCTCATCGGGCGGGTTGGGTGATGTCAGCTCGGCTGCCAGTAGATAGTTACTCTCATCAAAATCATCAATATCAATGTGACGAAACTTAATGGCTGATAGTTCGTTACTGGCATTGCGACGCAAACCAATAGACCAAGAACTTAGCCAACCCCGCTGAGAATTACGTATCTCATGCGCCATTGCTTGTTCAGTAACAAATACTATTTTAGCTTGATAGCCTTGCAAGGCAATTTGTTGCAAGCCTAACAACAGTTCAACAGATTCCTCTACTGCTTTTTCAGCGCTAGGCGTGTTAATTAGACAGGCAATTAAATCATAATTGCAGGCGGTCTGAGTCGCTACCAACTCACTTAATTGCTGGAAATAATCGATGCGTTCTGAGCCATAGACTATCAAGCCTTGTCTGAGTTCTTCTGGGACGTTTTCGCCGACTACAGCAACATTGGATATGATTTCATTGTAATCAGGGTATCCGATATTATCCCAGTTAGAACGATAGGTGACATTTTCTATTGCAGTTTGCATTGGATCAGTTGCTAACTGAATAGCGTCGCAACGAATATCCAATAATTCACAGCATACTTGGCCTGCCTGCAATAGAGTAACATTGGCGTGAATACTGCGTTCTGTTCTATGTGTAATTTCCAACCAGGCCACACATTGCTTGGCTAACTTGGCATAGATACGTATTTCCTTGATTGATACTGGCAAGTAAGCCATTTCAGTTTCATTCAGCGCTAACATGGATTGAAATGCGCCATCTATGAGGGCCGGATGAATGATATGCTGACTGTTATCATGTGTTTCTAATTCTACCAAGGCACAGTTAGCCTGTTTTTTCAGTGTTTTAATGGACTGAAAGGTTGGACCATAGTCAAGTCCAAGCGAAAGTAAGCGCTTATATAGCTGTTTGACATCAACGACTTCGAAATGACTGAAATTGAGTGTCTGAAGAGGGTTGGTTTTAGGGGCTGAAAATTTCCCGGTCAACAATTCTGCACTACCATGTAAACTCCATACATCTGCACTGGATGAAGCCGCTGAATAGATGCCTACCTGTCCGGCTTGGGTCAAAATGGTTTTTATTAGCGTGCAGTCAGTATCAGCAACGACCAAAGCACGGTGAAATTGTATGTTACGTAATACTTTCTCGGTTGTAGCAAGATGTTGATCTTGCAAAACGGCCAGTAATATTTCCAAATAACCTGCACCCGGAAAAACGGTCCTTTGCCCTACTTTATGATCTTCCAACCAGCTGATCATAGAACCTGCCAACTCCGTTTGCCAGGTTGGTAACGGATCAGCGGTTCTATAGCCAAGCAATAACTGGGCATCCGGCCATCCTTGACGGGCAATTCGGGCGTATTTATCTTCAAACCAATGCTTTTTACGTTGCCAAGGATAAGCTGGAAGTTTCAGCGTTTTTGTGGGGCAACCTAAATAGTTTCGCAAAGGGAAATTAACACCATTTGACCAAAGTGCAGCAATACAATCACGTAATTGCATTACTTCATCTTCTTTGCGTTTAAGGGTGTTAAAACAAATACCTTTGCTGCCTTGCGCCGCCATAATTTCTTTAATGTAGCCAGTTAAAACCGGGTGTGGGCCTACCTCAAGAAAAGTTTCATAACCTGCTGCCAGCAGACTTTCGATGGCATCATTAAAATAGACTGGGAGACGAACATTCTCACACCAGTATTCGCTACCGAATGCCTGATCGACTTGCTGACCTGTAACGGTTGAAAACACAGGCAGTTGAGCAGGATGAGTAGTCAAATCAGACAAACAGCTGCGTAATTCATCTAAAATTGGATCCATACCGATACTGTGATACGGTACTTCTACCCTCAGTTTACGCGCAAAAACACCTTGTATTCCCAGTGCATCGGCAATGGCATCAATACCGGCCTCATCACCTGACAAGGTAGTATTGTTTGCACTGTTAATCCCGGCAACAGACACTTGCCCACCATAAGCTAAAATGGTTTTTTCTGCTTCAGCCAAACTTAAAGCGGTTGCCAGCATGCTTCCAGTGCCTGCGGTTTTAGCTTGGGTACGACCACGATGGTAAGACACTTTTAGAGCATCTCGCAACGACAATATACCTGATACATAAGCGGAAGTAACTTCGCCCACCGAATGCCCAACCACAGCCGCAGGCCGTATACCCCAGGAAGCAAATAACGCAACCAGACCGATTTGCAGCATAAAGTTTCCGGTTTGAGCAATCGCGGTTTCTGCCATTGCAGATTCAGATTCATCACGCAGCATTTCACCCAGTATCGACCAGCCAGCCAGTTCCTGAAAAATCTGGTCGGCCTGATTTAAGGTCTCTGCAAATACCGGTTCCTGTTGATACAACTGCTGACCCATGCCCCACCACTGCGGCCCCATTCCACTGAAAACAAACACGGGAGCATGCTGATTATTGCTACGACCTTTAAAAATGCCCGCAGCACGTGAGCCGTTAATGCATATTGCTAATTTTTCTTGAAGCTCATCGGCAGTCTCTGCCGTAATTACCCAGCGAAAACTCAACTGCGTTTTTTGAGCCGCATTACGACAAATATTTAATATTTCGCTATCCGTAGCTTGAGAAAACAGCGTTTGATAAATCAGTGCATACGCTTCACATGCTGTTTCTGATGCGCCAGATAAATAAAGGCAATAACGTGGAGGTACCGGTTTAGAATCAACCACTAAAGCTTGAGTGTCCTGCTTATTGGCGGCCATTAACACCGCATGAGCATTCGTGCCGCCATAACCGAAAGAGTTTACCGCTACATAAGCGTTTCCATGCTCATTAAATTTTGGTAACGGTTGATATTTATCCGCAATTTGAATTTTCAAGCCTGAAAAATCAATCGCAGGATTGAGTTCGCTATCCAGCCAGGCTTGGGGTGGAATATGACCGTGTTTAACAACCAACATGGCTTTTAACAATCCAGCTATTCCGGCAGCGGCTTCCAGGTGACCAATACCCGCTTTTACAGAGCCGACAATCAAAGGTTGATCTGCATCGCTTCGCTTTTGACTGATGACACTACCCATAGCCCGCATTTCTATAGGATCACCAACCGGAGTTCCTGTGCCATGAGCTTCAAGATAACTGATATGTCTGGGATCAATCGCGCCATCCCGATACACTTTACTGGCTAAAGCAATTTGAGCGGTTTCACTTGGAACAGTAATTCCTTCGGTACTACCATCCTGATTAACACCAGAACTAAGGATTATGCCGTGTATGGTATCACCATCTCTGACGGCATCGGCCAAGCGTTTAAGCACGACCAGACCGCCACCTTCGCCTCTTCCATAGCCATCAGCATTGGCACTAAATGTTTTACTTCTTCCATCAGACGCTAGAAAATGCCCTTTACACATCATCATCATAATTTCCGGTCTGAACATGATGCTTACCCCACCAGCAATTGCCATATCACAATCGCCTGAACGTAAACCCAGACAAGCCTGATGCACAGCCACCAAAGAAGAAGAGCAGGCAGTATCGACGGTAAAACTCGGTCCTTTTAGATCGAAAGCGTAGGATAAACGATTGGAGATCATCGTCATGGTAGAACTTACAGCGGTATAGGTACCAGCTTGTGATTTAGCGCCAGGAGCCATTTGTGTCAGCAAATTATCTTGCATAAAACAACCAATATAAACACCGGTGTTACTGCCTTGTAACGTATTTACATCGCCTACACTATCTTCCATGGCCTCGAACGCCAATTCTAGTAGTAATCGTTGTTGAGGATCCAATAGCGCTGCTTCGCGGGGCGAGATGTCAAAAAAAGCAGCATCAAAAGCTTCAATATCCACATTAAGAAAGCTGGCACGATTTACATACGATTTTCCGGCTTTATCTGGATTTTTGTCATGGTGAAATTGCCATGACCAGCGCTCCGTTGGTATTTCCCGAACCGCATCTCCACCCGATTTCAGAAATGACCAATATTCTTCAATATTGGTGACTCCTCCCGGAAATCGGCAGGCAGTGCCAATGATGGCAATAGCGTTATGCATTTTTGGGCTGTTTGATTCATGCGTCGAAGATATCATGGCAATTTACTCGGTAAGTGAATTTTGTCTCTCGGTATTGTACGACAAATATTTAATATTTCGCTATCCGTAGCTTGAGAAAACAGCGTTTGATAAATCAGTGCATACGCTTCACATGCTGTTTCTGATGCGCCAGATAAATAAAGGCAATAACGTGGAGGTACCGGTTTAGAATCAACCACTAAAGCTTGAGTGTCCTGCTTATTGGCGGCCATTAACACCGCATGAGCATTCGTGCCGCCATAACCGAAAGAGTTTACCGCTACATAAGCGTTTCCATGCTCATTAAATTTTGGTAACGGTTGATATTTATCCGCAATTTGAATTTTCAAGCCTGAAAAATCAATCGCAGGATTGAGTTCGCTATCCAGCCAGGCTTGGGGTGGAATATGACCGTGTTTAACAACCAACATGGCTTTTAACAATCCAGCTATACCGGCAGCGGCTTCCAGGTGACCAATACCCGCTTTTACAGAGCCGACAATCAAAGGTTGATCTGCATCGCTTCGCTTTTGACTGATGACACTACCCATAGCCCGCATTTCTATAGGATCACCAACCGGAGTTCCTGTGCCATGAGCTTCAAGATAACTGATATGTCTGGGATCAATCGCGCCATCCCGATACACTTTACTGGCTAAAGCAATTTGAGCGGTTTCACTTGGAACAGTAATTCCTTCGGTACTACCATCCTGATTAACACCAGAACTAAGGATTATGCCGTGTATGGTATCACCATCTCTGACGGCATCGGCCAAGCGTTTAAGCACGACCAGACCGCCACCTTCGCCTCTTCCATAGCCATCAGCATTGGCACTATATGTTTTACTTCTTCCATCAGACGCTAGAAAATGCCCTTTACACATCATCATCATAATTTCCGGTCTGAACATGATGCTTACCCCACCAGCAATTGCCATATCACAATCGCCTGAACGTAAACCCAGACAAGCCTGATGCACAGCCACCAAAGAAGAAGAGCAGGCAGTATCGACGGTAAAACTCGGTCCTTTTAGATCGAAAGCGTAGGATAAACGATTGGAGATCATCGTCATGGTAGAACTTACAGCGGTATAGGTACCAGCTTGTGATTTAGCGCCAGGAGCCATTTGTGTCAGCAAATTATCTTGCATAAAACAACCAATATAAACACCGGTGTTACTGCCTTGTAACGTATTTACATCGCCTACACTATCTTCCATGGCCTCGAACGCCAATTCTAGTAGTAATCGTTGTTGAGGATCCAATAGCGCTGCTTCGCGGGGCGAGATGTCAAAAAAAGCAGCATCAAAAGCTTCAATATCCACATTAAGAAAGCTGGCACGATTTACATACGATTTTCCGGCTTTATCTGGATTTTTGTCATGGTGAAATTGCCATGACCAGCGCTCCGTTGGTATTTCCCGAACCGCATCTCCACCCGATTTCAGAAATGACCAATATTCTTCAATATTGGTGACTCCTCCCGGAAATCGGCAGGCAGTGCCAATGATGGCAATAGCGTTATGCATTTTTGGGCTGTTTGATTCATGCGTCGAAGATATCATGGCAATTTACTCGGTAAGTGAATTTTGTCTCTCGGTATTGCATGAGTATTCTATTTTTTATATGCACATCAATCTGTTTGCTTTATAACTTGGATGTAGTGATAAATTTTACAAACTAAGCGGGAATTCGCATGTTCGATTGTAAAAACTAGACATCTACATGGAATAATGCACTACAGGCTTAACGCGAGCCGATTTGCTACTTTAGCAAATAGCTTTTGGGAGGAAGGTGAAGGATAAATAAACGCGTCGACTACCTGTTCGCTGTGAACAGCTTATCGAAATTGATTTTTCGAGGTGTTAATATAACAGCCGCTCAACCCCATTTTAATTCCATGCGGGTTAAACGGAAGTAATAGTGCTACCAAATCCTCAACGATTAGAAATATTTTGCACATCTCTTTTTTCAACGCCCTGATAGAGCTGGCGTGGGCGACCAATTTTTAATTCTGGATCAGAAATCATCTCGTCCCAATGCGCTATCCAACCAACTGATCTGGCCATTGCAAAAATTGCGGTAAACATGGCGCAGGGTATGCCTAATGCACGTAAAACCAACCCCGAATAAAAATCAAAATTTGGATAAAGTTTATTCTCAATAAAATAACTATCTTCCAAAGCGATGCGCTCTAGATTCATCGCCAGTTTGAACAGTTTTGATTCTTGCAAAGCCAATTCATTGATTACTTCATAACAGGTTACTCGCATCAGTTTGGCACGCGGATCGTTGCTTTTGTAAACACGGTGTCCTAAACCCGAAAAGCGAAAAGCATCGTTTTTATCTTTGGCTCTAGTGACATAGCTGCTTAGACGAGAAACATCACCAATTTCTTCAAGCATATTCAATACAGCTTCGTTAACCCCGCCATGATCGGCTCCCCATAAACAGGCAATGCCTGCCGCTACACAGGCATACGGGTTTGCACCACTGGAACCTGCAAGCCTAACGGTTGAAGTAGAGGCATTTTGCTCGTGATCAGCATGTAGAATCAAAATGCGATCCAAGGCTTTAACCAGCACCGGATTGGCTAAGAATTCATCGCAAGGATCGGCCATCATCATGCGTAAAAAATTTTCGGCATATCCTAATTTGCGTTTAGGATACATAAAGGGTTTGCCAATTGAATATTTGTAACACATAGCCACTATGGTAGGCATTTTGGCGATTAAACGTATTGCAGACTGGTAACGGCTCTCCTGACTGGTTATGTCCATAACATCGTGATAGAAAGCCGATAAGGCACCGACCACACCCACTAATATAGCCATGGGGTGGGCATCGCGGCGAAAACCGCTGTAAAATTTGATTAATTGCTCATGCACCAAAACATCCTGACTGATGTGGGTGACAAATTTCCGCATTTCACTGCCGTTGGGCAACTCACCATTTAGAAGTAAATAACACACTTCTAGAAAATCGCAATTTTCAGCCAGTTGTTCAATGGGGTAGCCACGATACAGGAGTAAGCCGGCCTCACCATCCAGATAAGTAATTTTGGATTGACAACTAGCGGTAGAGGTGAAACCAGGATCGTAAGTAAATAGTCCTGTTTGAGCGTGTAGACGCCGAATATCTATGACATCGGGTCCTAAACTGGCCGCTAAAATTGGCAGGTCGACAGCTTGCTTTTGCAGATCAATCAGTACCAGTTTCTCATTTTTAGACATATAAACTTCCTCCAGATTTTTTTACTCGCAGCCAGAGTAACAAAAAAAGACCTCTTACCATAGCGGTAGAGGTCAATAAGTTAGCAGAGCTAAACTACGAGGAGGTACATCAAAAAACGGGTACATATAAAATCGTCTATTGGAAGCTGTTACTCAGTTTTTCCGCTTCACGACTTTATCTTAAACTAAGAAGTTGATTAAACTATACATCGAATTTAAAAATATACAATGAGCACTTTTGTGTTTTTATTATTTCTTAAATTGAAACAATCATTGTGATTACCGTATGTTATGCTGATAAGATAAATTGATACGCAACCTATGCGGCACCAAAAAATCAATTCGCTCAACCTGACCATTTTACAAATGAACTGGCTGGTAACTGACTGACAGAATTATAACGGTACTATTACTGTTTGAGCCGTTCCAGATAATTCAATACAACGCCAGGTTGAAGGGCGATGCGGAATAGTACTTGGGCCGCTAAAAGTTTCATAAATGCCGACTGAATGAAAACTGGCCGTTTCTCCATGCGGTACATTGATAAATGGCAAATAGAATCCAAAGCGTTTGCCACCTGCGTCAATAGTTAATAATAATGGCACAGACACCAACTCGCCCAAACCAGTATCATCAGTCTGCACTTCATTAGCTGTAAAACTTTTGATGAAAGCACCCGACTTATAGGTCAAAACCGGCAAACCAATGGTTTCACCAAGGGTATATTCAATTTCAACACCTGAACCTTTTAAAATATATTTATTTGCCATTTGCTACTCCTGTTAAACTCTTTACAATTAGACACTTGAGAGCGACTAAACACTTAACTGATAAGTTCAATAAGTTCAAAGCAAGCGGGTTTACACATACGCCCCTTTAAACTAATAGCGTCGAAATACAGTTTATATTTGCTATCGCCCTCCTGTTCACAAACGTAAAAGCCTATTTATTGCTGACCAAGCAGACCAATTTGTCTTCTAGTGCTTATTTGTGAACTTATGAGTTAGTTTAACGATAGGCTATAGGCCTGTATGTAACTTATCACACAATTATTTTGTAAATTTTTTAGCCCAGTTCACATCTGAGGAATAGCACAACAAAACTGATTAACTCACATATCAAGCTAATCATCTCTTTTATAGATTAGAAAAGGACAGGTGAGTTCAACTGGTCATTGCAACGCATTCGTTTAGTTTATCACCAGGCATCATGTAGCCCAGTGTTTTTCTAGGTCTCGTATTAAGCTTTAAAGCAATCTCATCTAGGTCTTGCTGACTATAACCGCTTAAATCGGTCCCTTTGGGAAAATATTGTCTTAATAATCGGTTTGTATTTTCATTGGTTCCTCGCTGCCAAGGGCTTCTTGGATCGCAAAAATACATTGCCACATCGGTGGCTACAGTAAATCTTTTATGTTGAGCTAATTCAGTACCACGATCCCATGTCAACGAAGCCATTAAGCCGGAAGGAAGTTGCTGTACCTGACGAATTAATGCATTCACAACATTCGTCGTATCTTTGCCATCAACTTGAACCAGCAACACAAATCGTGACCGACGTTCAACTAGAGTAGCAATATGGCTGTTTTTAGACCCCGTAATCAGATCACCTTCCCAATGCCCAGGTATTGCACGATCCTCAACCTCTGCAGGTCGATCTTTTATCGATACCGCATCAATAATTTGCCCTCTTGGCTGGCCTTCAGTTGTTGATGCCTTACCTCGCCGCATCATTCGTTTCGATCGTAGATGTCCGATTAATTCCTTTTTCAAAACGCCGCGTGCTTGAATATACAGGCTTTTATAGATTGTTTCATGTGAGACATGCATATTGATATCGTTTGGATATTCATGTTTAAGCCAGCCAGCAATTTGCTCAGGAGACCAATCGAAACCGAGTTTAGTTGCCACCATGATTTGTAGTTGAGAATGTGTAGCCAGTCGACAGGGCTTAGGTCGCTGTGCTTGATCCCATGCTTTTGAATCAGCTTCGATTGCTCGATATTGATCTTTATTACCATTACGGGCAATTTCACGGCAGATAGTAGAGGGTGATCTTGCTAGTTTTGATGCAATCTGTCGCATTGATTCACCAGCCGCCAGTCCTCGCGATATTTCTTCGCGCTCAACTAGACTCAGTGACCTAGCCGATCTTGAGCGAGTTGCAGGAATAATTCCACCATGAGCGGATAAAACAGTATGCACGGATCCAGCATGCTTACCAAGGGCACGACCTATCTCACTGAGTGATTGTCCTAATTTCCATCTTTGCCACAACTCAACCTTTTGAGCTGCGGATAAACCGGGTCGACCTTTCTGTGCCATTGATTCACCTCTGTTAATAATATTAAATCAGATAGTGTTGCAATGACCAGTTGAACTCACCCAGCCTAAATGAAAAAAATGAAAAAACTGGTTATATACAACCACGGCAAAGACAGTATTCCTTGGGGAGAAAAACCTCTGGCTTTAGCAGAAATTGCTAAAAAGCATGATTTTATGTTTATTAGCCCCGACTATCAGCTCAGTAATGATCCTGAGTGGCGTGTATCACAACTGCTGGCCATGGATGTATCAGACTATGATTTGATTGTACTTGTGGGTTCCAGCATGGGGGCTTATGTGGCAACAGTGGCGGCGGAAACGATTAAACCCGAAGGCTTATTTTTGATTGCTCCTGCTTTTTATTTACCGGGTTACGCGCACAGCCAATTTAATCCTATCACGAAAAATATCCAGGTATTCCATGGCTGGCAAGATGAAGTGGTACCACCAGAAAATGCCTGGCGCTTTTGCTGTGAGCATCAGGCACAATTGCATATGTACGCTGCCGATCATCGTTTGTTGAGCATTTTGCCGCAGATGGCTAATGCGTTTGGTGACTTTCTTCTGGCTTGTGAAGACAAACTGGAGTAATACTTAAAGTGTTTGCAATTTTAAAAGTTTGATACACCCAATTAATTGGCCATTTGCAAAATGAGGTTGGTATGAAAAACGCTAGGCTCTATTATTGCGCTCGATCAAGTAATTGGAATTTGACTTTCAGATAATTCATTGCTTGGTTGGGTGGGGGTGATTGTCTTGTTACGACCCTAAACTGACATTCGAAGCTTTGAGTTCAGTGTCTGCAGGCATCCAATTAGCTGCCATTCAACACAGAGCTAACCGGGCGCGCGCCGGAAAACTGAAAAAACCCATATTGTAACCACGATCAGGTGAGCACCGTGTTAGGCATATACTGGTATTGGGTCTTGCGGATTTTGATTCTGCCCACCTTGCAACTGTTCATATATTTCACGCACTATGATTAACATTCTTTCAAATATTTCATATAGAGGAACATCTGGGTCAAGAATATCAGCTAATTCCTTACTTCGCTCAGTTGCCAAGCGAAGAGCGCACCCTAATGGTTCTTTGTTATCGGAGCAAATTGCCACTGCGGCAGCATCATCAATAAAGCCACATAGTCTTTCATAGATAGATCTAAATTTTTTTTCATAGCTGCTAATTTTGGCTTTTGTTAAAAAACTATACCAGTCTAATTCTTCATGTAATTGATTCAATGACTTTCCAACATCAATACCAGATGAAAAAAACTCCGAATTTATTTCTTGTAGTTCATCGTTAAAATCACGGCATAGGATGATAGCCGATTTCTTTAAATCCAAAATCATGTCATATAGCCGACATTCATGCCCTTGTCGCTCGGTTTGCTTAACTAATTCAGCAAATTTTCCTGCAAGACCTATAGCGGAGCTTGTGGTTCCTAATAAAACTCCTATGTCCATTTCATCACCTATTTTAATGTTAAGTGTAAGTGCAGATTATTCGCCATGTTTGGAGGCGGATGGAGCTGGTTTTAGATCGGTTTTTTCTTGTTCTTTACCTGGAAAAGTGGATGTCGGAAACTTAGATATAATTCCTTTCTGAAAATTAGAAAGTTCCGCGCTAATAGTTTGAGGATCCGTTTTTTCAACTCTTACTTTTCGTTGCATTTCTTCGAGTTCGATTACCCATTGATCATGGTATTTATACCGCTCTGAAAAGTGGAATGTACTTTCAACCGTTATTGCTAGTGCAGGAATCGCAGCAAGAAAAGCGATAAGCCATTTATTTGCATTCAAAGTAGCCAAAAATGCCGAAATAGCACTAGCTAAAATAGATGCCCAAAGCAAAATTTGAAGGATACTAAAATCGCGGGATGACCACATGCGGTGTTCCGATAGCTTTTCAGTAATTTCTTTCAGCAAAAATTCCTCTGGTGACATCTGATTCTCCAGTTGATGAGTAAACAAACATAACCTGCCGATGAGCGGCGCCGGAGTGCGAAGCGCTGAGGCGTCCGCTCCATTGGCTGGTTTGGGCATTATAGCGATGCATTGGCAATACGTTCTCATTGAGTGTGTTGCGTTGCTCTACCGAGAGTGCTCTGAGATACCGACAGATTCGCTCCCACTACTGGAGAACTGGTCGCTGTTTCACCATCTGCTGATTTGTTAAGGAGTTTCGCCACAGCTTGGCCTATCGGCGCTAGGACGACTAGTGGTGCATATAGGAGACCGCCAAGCTGTATTGAGGTCCCGATGACAACCTCAGCGTTTTGCTTCGAAGTGCTCAGAGTGTGCCGCAATACGCGCACGATGACCGACTCGGTTTTTCTGTTTCCACGACTCCATGTGTCTCGGGTGACATCCATGCTTATGCGCCGGACATACTGAGCTGCCGCCTCGCGAATTTCAGACAGGGAGGCTTCCTTTTGACTCGAGCATTCGACGATTTCCCAAAAGCATCTCGCCTCGTCCGTTTCTCGTATCGACATAATGAGCGAAGGCGTCAGTTCTGCGAGAGTCTTTTCGTCAATCGCGTCAAGGGTTAGCGCTACTTCATCCAGTTCTTGGTCGTCTGGTTTGGCTCCCATTAATTGCACATTTCCAAGAACTAAATCTAGCTCTCCAGCTAGTTCGCTTGGTATTATAGGTTGGTACCCTAGCAAAGTTGTCTCGGCGCGAATAAGGAGGGCCCTCATAGATGGCACCAGCGCCGGTGATAGCCTCTTTATAACAGTATCGACGGACTGATTGCGATTACGGGGCAAATCTGCAACGTAGTCATATATGGTCTTGTCGTCGACCGTCGCATGCTCAGGATCGAAATTTATAATCCCCAAAATTGGCGTGTTTTCTCTTAGAAAATGGTACGCGACATCAAACTCTCCGTAGTCCTTACCCAGTCTGTTCATACAGGACTGCGATACCGCATAAGCGTCACAGTATTCCGTAAATAATGGGTCTCGCTTTGTCGACTCCGGAAAAAGACGCACCACTGCTGACTCAATACTGGCGAGCCGATTGTCCACATCATCATGCTTGAATCGGTTATCGAGCTTTGGGTGAAATAGCCCTAGACGTTTGTAGAAGTCTCGCAATTCTGGTAGCGACATGAATCGACCATCTTTGAATCTCTCGAAATGTGCGACCTCTAGAAGGCTTTTGTCACAGAGGTCCTTGAAATCAGGATGGTCGGAGTAGGCTCGCAAGAAATTGGGGGAGTTCACGACCATGTGGTCGGCTAAGACGAGTTTTCGGTGGAACAACGCAGAATGCTTTAGGCGCGCTATGTAGGATTGTAGTTGCGACCTCTCATTTGCGAGTGCGGCGTTTCGATGTGCTAGCCCGAAGTATCCGTGCATGTTTTTTTCCCGTTCTTAGAGGTTTCCGCAATACGTAGACGCTTGGAATGAGGCCCAACGGTATTAGTAGTTTCTGTTTATTTACCACGAAACTTGTGTTATGACAATAAATTTGTGATCAGCAAGACCGGTTTAACACTACCAATACCAGAAAACCCTCCACCTTTGCCTGTCGATGAGTCACTGAAATTAACCGGAGCCAATTGAGTGGCGGTTTACCACCAACTGCAAGCCGTTATTCGAACAAAACTTGGCAAGCATACGGTGCCCAGTCGGACGATCAAAGAAGCGAAAAGTCCGTTGGATTTTTGAAGCAAAGTCATCGGCGGCAATGTGCCTGTTTGCAGTCATTCCTCAATGATTATTCTGTGGCGGATTATGGCCGATTTCAAGCATACAAAGGGTTAGGTGTAGATGAAATTTACACAGATTCTAACTCTATTTTTACTTTTTTGCCCAGTGCCGTTGCAGCACTGATTAAAGTGGTGAGAGTTAAACTGGTATCTTCTTCATCTAGCAATCGATTAAGCGAAGCCCTGCTAGTGTGCATTTTTTTTGCCATTGCTGTTTTACTGAGCTTAAGTGAAGACATGCCTTCAGAAATTTGCCAAGCAATAACGCGTTTGGCCGCTAGAGCCGTAACTTCTTCAAGAATGGCTTCCTCGCTTAGGAAATCATCGAAGCTACTGCCGACATGAAGATTTTCTACTTGGTGACTATTCATTTCTTACCTCGTAACACTTTTAATCTTTGTTTTGCTAAATCAATTTCAGGCTTGGGTGTTTTTTGAGTCTTCTTGATAAAGCCGTGCAGTAAAATCATCGTATGGTGTTCTATTGAAAACAAAACGCGTGCAATCCGGTTATCAAGTTTGATTCGAACCTCCCAAATGTCACCGTCGATATGATCGACTAACGGCATACCGAGAGGCCAACCGAATTGAACTGTTTAATATCTTCGCCTATCGTTTTCCTGTCTTGGGCGGATAAACCTTTCAACCATTCTCTGACTGGCTCGCTGCCTGCTTCAGTTGCAAAAAATCTAACAGAAAGGATAGCATTCATTTTTACTGCCTACCATATTTGATACGATTGGCTGGTAGGTTTTATTTAAAAAATTGGCCGAAATTGCTCTAATCTATTATAAGACTTGACAGGTCTTGAGACGAATTGCTGTAAACATTAACTTAAATACGCAAAAGTGGGGTTAAACAGGTAATTTAGCTTGAATGTATAGAACAGTTTTGTGGTCGCTGTGTGGCTTGTTATAGTAGCTAAGCAAATCAACAGCTAGCTATTCAGTTTTGAGCATATCTTCAGGGGGCAGCATGTCTAGAGTTTCTAAATTTGCACGCATCAAAGCAGGAATTGTATTAATCATACTCATGTTTTTAAGTATTGCTCCGATTCCTATCAGCAGTGGCATAGGTTTATACGTGGTGATTTTCAGGCCAAACTGGTTTAAAGAGCTGGTTATAAACATTTATGCCGATAAAACTAACTGAAGTGAGCCGCTAAAATACCGACTTCGATAAAAGCAACACCGAAGGGCTCAGGGCAAACAGTGACATTTATGAATCAATAACTTAACGTTCACACTGAGCCTATCGAAGCACAAAAACCAGGTTTATCCAGGTTACCAAAAAACGGGTAAGCGCTCGTTGAAATTAAATCGATACCAATACTCAACAATCAACCACTGCACGAGGGCTTACCGCGTTAATTTGATTAAATAGTTACAATTAAAGCTCTGTTACAACACTGTCAGTTTGTTTGCTTACAGCTGTCGACTTTAATTCAGCGTGTAAGGCTGCACCCACTATGCCAGCTTGATTTAAAAATGCAGCGGGTTTAACAGGCGCTTCGACGCTGAGTTGTGCTTTAAATTTGTCGAACTTTTTACTGGCTCCTCCACCCAATATAATGAGATCAGGCCAAAACAGTCTCTCCATCATTTTTAAATACGTATTAAAACGATTTCCCCAGGTTTTCCAACCCAAATCATGATATTTACGTACTGCATCTGAAGCATGATGTTCTGCTTTAACACCATTTTCCAGATAGAGATGACCTAATTCTGTATTGGGCGTTAATACGCCATCAGTAAACAAGGCTGTGCCAAGTCCAGTACCAATAGTAATTAGTAACACCACACCGGCTTGACCAACCCCTTCACCGAAATGCAGCTCTGCCAAACCTGCAGCATCAGCATCGTTTAAATTGTAACAGGGACAATTTGTAGCGTCTGAAAATAACTTATCAATATTTACACCCAGAAATGTTGGCGAAATATTTGAGGCCGTTCTTACCACGCCTTGCTGGATAGCTGCCGGAAAACCGCAGCCTATGGGTCCCTGCCAGTTAAAATGCGTAACCAGTTCTTTCAGTTCCATTGAAATGGCTTCTGGAGTAGCTGGCTGTGGTGTATCTATACGATGCCGCTCTGTAATCAGTTCACCCGTTAACGTATCTACAATGGCACCTTTAATACCAGACCCACCAATATCAACACCCAGAATATGCATGTTATTTCCTATAAATTTGGATAATTTTTAAGCTAATGCATCTCAAATTATGCTTTCAGGTCTGGTTAGAGAACACCTTACTTAGGTCTAACGACTCAAGCTTATAGCATTTTGATCTGCACTACGATACACAGCAGTCAGGAACAAGCAGTGCATATCCATTCAGATTTTAGCATCTACATTTCCCGTTGCTACAGCTATTTTAACATTTCCTTGCATATTAATACTGCCAATAAGTGCCACGGCCAATTTCATAACTTCCAGCATTATTGGTTTATATTCAATATTATAAGCTGCAGCCAATTCCTATAAAAAATTTAAGCTTTTTAGTCTATATCGCTATCTATCTACACATAAAAGTGTTACGGTGAACGTGAGCCACTAAGGCTCATACACTGTTATGTGTTGATAAAAATCAACACAAGGCAGCTAATTAAATGCGTAAAACCTAAAAAAAATCCATGAAAATAACCACACAAATCATATTGTTAGCATTTGCAGTAATCACTTTAGCAGCATGCGAAGGACAAGGTGTAGGTCCCAGTAAACCGGCAACCACTAAGGAAGCCAAATAAGCGTTAATTCTCTATTTTGGGTTAGGTCCTTCGAGCTAACCCAAAGTTATTGCTTAATTCCGTGCCATTTATCTACAAAAAACTCCGCAACTTAAACCTAAAGTTTCAACTTTTCAGCTGCAAGCTTTGTACCTATCACTCTGGCCTTTATTTTTTCAAAAGCGGTCTCACGTGCCGTTGATTCATCATCTGCAAAGGGTGAAAAACCACAGTCATCCGTTGTGCCTAGCGCATTAAGCGGAATAAATTCTGCGGCCTGTAAAACTCGGTCTCTCACCAACTCAGGTGATTCCACGTCAGAATTCAGAACGTCAATCACCCCTATAAATACACGCTGATCAGAACGTTTATGGGCTTTGATATTTGCCAATACGGTTTCCGGCTCTGGTTCGCTGGCCAATTGCAGGTAGAAATTACCCGCATTGAGTTGAAACAGGCTGGGAAGTAAGCCAGCATAATCCACATCGGCACTATGCGTGGAGTCATGGTCCCCGCCAGGGCAACTATGTATACCAATCTGTTGACGTTCTATTGCGGTAAAGTGTGAAAGTACTTGATTGTTTAACGTAATGAACTGATTAAGTAATTGACCAGAAGGATCTAATTTCAACGCGAGCCGCGCCTCAGTAAAATCGATTTGTACACAATGTGCCCCTTGATCCAGACAACTGCGAATATCTGCCACCGTTCCCAAAATCAAATCCTGGATAAACTTTTCCTGTGGATAGCCATCAATACCTGCTTGAGGATAAATCAGACTGAGTGCCGATGCAGAAATGACCGCCTGTTTCAACGGTAAAGAGGTGAATCGTTTTGCTGCTTTCAGGTAGGAGCCAGCATTAATCGCATATTTAAACGGTCCGGCGGTTAATTTGGGTAACTGCCGTGAATGACCGTCAGCAAAGTTAATCACCACCCCATCATTATCAAGATTATCAAGGCCATGTAAGGCATAGGTAGCAAAACTGGACTTGGATTGTTCACCATCAGAAATGATCGGTGACCCAGTCGCTTCTAATTTCTGTATAGTATCGCGTAAAGCCTCATCGTAACAGTTGTTCAACTGAGTAATGGATAATCGCCCAGCGCTATATTCACTGAGTGCTTCCAGTAATTGTGGCGGACGCGGGATACTGCCTATCGATTCTGTAGGTATGCTCATCATATTTTCCGTTATGTGTGTTTAATTTACTTACATTTATTCAAACCGTTAGCAAAGTCTTAATATGTGTCACTTGCGAAATATCCAAGTCAGACGTACGACAGCCCTTACAACATAATGCGCCACGGAAACCCAAATAATCAGCCTGTAAAGGCAACAAACCGGCAATATCTGCACTGGTAAGCGATCCGGCTAATCCGGTTAATAAAGCATGATTTTGTGCAGTTTGTACAAAAGTTTGCAGTTGCTCAGGTTCTAACAAATGCGGTAAAGAGCCATGCTGCTTAAATTGAGTATCCAACATTACACCACGAAACCCGGCTGCAGCCAAACGAGGTATCAGCGTTAAATCCAGCGGCGCATCTGCAAATAATACCGCGATAAGCGCATAACCATTCTGGGCAAACTCAGCTAAACCCGCAATACATTCTAGTGGCTCTCCCCCAGGAAAAATACCCACTTTAATATAATCAACGCCAGTTTCAGCCATTGCCGCAACAGCATTGCAAACAGTCTCTTTATGCATAGGCAAATCGCCGACCGTGGCACTTACTTTGCTGGTTGGCAATAAATTAAGCACAATATCGGCAACCACTTGCGTATCTAACGCACCTAAAGCGCCCAAGCTTGGTTGTTTAAGATCAATAATATCCACTTGTGCCGCCTCAACTAAACGCGCTTCAGCAAGGCTGTTGACACTGGCCAGCATTAAACTCATTATAGATCCTCACTATTTAGGCGATATTCTTCAATAGCCTGCATTAGCCAACCCCAAGCCTGCCATTCTCTGTCACCACCGGTTTTTTCCAGACCAATACGTAAATAATCAAGTTCGGAACTGATTTTTTCCCAGGGTAATCTACCCAGCCGACTGACCAAAATTGCAGCTTCCAACACCGAGTATTGGGCACGGTTAAAACCTTGAAAAGGTTTATGATTGACACTGTGTAAGCGTGTACAAAATAATCTTGGACGGACACTGTCATCTTCCAGTTGCTCTAGTTTTACCTCAGTATGTGCCAATGCATCAGCCAAGTAATTTCCATTTATACACTCAGTTGGCAGTAGTGGCCAATCACGCCTCCCAGTTACACAACCTGCAAAAATTCGGACATCATCACTATAATTAATAGCCGCTGTCTTGGTTTGTAACAGATTATCCAACGTCAATGAGGGTTTGAACGGCAAAACGATTAATTGATTGGCATCTACATGCACCCCCATTGGCGCAATGTGCGTTTCGCCTTCGGCATTAATGGTCGAAATCAGTACTTCTTGTATCATTGGCAATTACAGTCTATCTTTGATTGAGGTATAAGAGATAAATTTAGAAAAACTTGGCTTTGGTAAATCGACCAACAGTCTCGAACTAGTGTAGTTTTTCAAGGTTCTCTTAGTTACGGTTATTTGATTTATACACTTTTTTAGCCAACTTATCGACCCATAAACTCTATGCACTCTATAAAAATCTCCGATTTATCGATATTGCTAATAGAACCTTCCGCAATGCAGCTTAAAGTTATTCTCCAGCATTTGCGTAGTGAAGGCATCACCAATATTGAAGGAATTTCATCGGGCAAGGAAGCATTAGCCGTTTTAGAACAACATCAACCTGACTTAATTGTTAGCGCTCTCTATCTGCCGGATATGACCGCAATAGAGCTGCTAGAGCGTATCCGTCACGATGAAAAACTTCACAATATTTCATTTATGCTGGTTTCCAGTGAATCGAGTTTTGATGTACTGGATAGCATCAGACAAGCAGGCGTGGTTGCTATTTTACCCAAACCATTCGTGCATGAGGATTTAAAAAACGCTTTACGTTCCAGCATAGAATTTATCGATCCACAAGAAATTTCTCTTGAGCATTATGATATTGAAAATGTAAAGGTTCTGGTGGTTGATGACAGCGCTCTAGCTCGTAAACATATCACTCGAGTTTTAAACAACATGGGAATAGTCAAGATTACTCAAGCGCATGATGGTAGCGAAGGCTTGGAAATATTTAGAAAGGACCAACAAGCTTTTGATCTGATCATTACCGATTACAATATGCCGATCATGGATGGTCAGCAGTTAATCAAACATATACGTGGTGAACTGATGAATAGTGTGATACCGATCTTAATGGTAACCAGTGAGGATAATCAAACCCGTCTCAGTAATGTACATAAAGCCGGGGTCTCGGCTATTTGTGATAAACCGTTTGATCCGCAAACGGTTAAAGAAATGATCTATAGGGTGTTTGATGCCTAATAAATAAGCCGATTAAACAGGTTTGATTGGCAGCAATAAATATTTACCTATTTATCATTAAGCATTGCTATTGTTCATTGTGACCCGCTTCGCGTAAAATCGCTACCCACTCGATGTCTATTCATCCAATCTGCGGAGCAATACCATGAAACCGATTTTATTTTTGATTTTCCTAATAACCTCCAGTTATGTATGCGCCGAGGAAACCACAGCACCTGTTACAGCACCTGTTAAAGAAGAATGGCAAGATACGACCTTAAGTGACGCTGTCATCCAAAAAATACAAAAAGCCCAGTATAATTATAAAAAATGCGTAGTAGACGCTATGCGCAAACCCGATGTAGCCAAACTTGAAAGCCGACACGCTACTGATGCGGTAATCAAAGAATGTGAACCCGTTCTTAGCGAAATTCGCACCGTGTATATAGACGCTGGAGTGCCAGGGGTTTTAGCGGACAGACACCTTAAAAAAATGCGTATTCAGGTCACACGCAACGTGCTGCAAGAGTTGATGTATGCAGAAGCGGCTAAAAAAGCAGGGCAATAATCCCAACTATTTGTTTGTTTAAAACTAATTTGATCAAAATGCCGGACATGTGTGTCCTGTTAACATTTGAGCAGAACAACTAGCATCTGGCTGACCAACCAGTACTGCATACTGCTAATAACTCTCATAAACTACTTATCTCTTAACCGTTTATAGACTATTCATGAATACTTTTAGCATTGATTTATCCTTACGCCCTACCACTTTAGATTTATGGCATGTTTGTTTAGCGGGTACTGTCGCAGTGCTAACGCTACTTATAATCATTCTATCAATTGCTGCATTCTGGTCTAGTCTGCGCTCTAAAAAATCAACAGCAGCGTCATTACAGGCCCCTGAAATAAAAGTGGTCGAAAAAATAATTGAGGTGGAAAAAATTGTTGAAGTTGAAAAAATCGTACAACAACCAGCACCCGAACCGATTATTTTAAAAGAAGCAAGTGATGATGCGGCCTTACAACTTCTCAGCCTATTGCAAAAAGAAGCGCGTTTTATTGATTTTATTAATGAAAACATGCAAGCCTATAGCGACGCAGATATTGGAGCTGCGGCGCGCATAGTCCATCAGGGATGTGCAACAGTCATCAAAGATCACTTTACCATAAACCCAGTCAGTACAGATCAGGAAGGACAACGTATCACTCTCGATCAAGGATTTGATGCTAACGCTTACCGACTAACGGGCAATGTTGTAGGAACTGCTCCGTTCACTGGCGTGTTGGTACATAAAGGTTGGCAGGTCAGCGAGTTGCATTTACCCAAGCTGACCGCTGGTCACAACCCTAAAATTATTGCCCCTGCCGAGGTAGAATTATGAGTGAGGGTTTACGTTATTCCGTTGGCATTGACTTAGGGACGACACATTGCGTACTCTCCTACCTGGATTTGCAATCTGCGGATCAGGAACAGCCGACACTCACTGTATTTTCGATACCGCAGTTAACAGCACCCGGCACAGTAGAAGACAAAACTCAGCTAGCCTCATTTATGTATTTGGCACATGGGGCCGAAATTTCTGAAGGTACAACAGCCCTACCCTGGTGCCATCAAGCAGAACACCTGGTCGGAGAAATTGCCCGCAATTTAGGCAGCAAAACCCCCATCCGACTGGTTTCCAGCGCCAAAAGCTGGCTATGTCATACCGGAATAGATTGTAAAGCAGCCATACTACCCCCTGAAGCCCCCGAAGATGTACCACGCGTGTCTCCGTTTACAGCCAGTAAGGCGTATTTGCAACATTTATGCGATGCTTGGAATCATCAATTTCCGCAACACCCTCTACAAGAACAAGAACTGACTATTACTGTGCCTGCATCTTTTGATCCAGCAGCACGTGAACTCACTGTAGAAGCTGCTCGTGCAGTAGGCTTGCAGCAAGCTGTGTTACTAGAGGAGCCACAAGCAGCTTTATATAGCTGGATTGAAAAAAACGGCCGGGACTGGCGTCAGCAGGTAAAAGTCGGCGATATTATTTTAGTCATCGATATTGGCGGTGGCACCACAGACTTATCTTTGATTGCTGTTACTGAAGATCAAGGTAATTTGCAATTGACCCGAGTAGCAGTTGGCGATCATATCTTGCTAGGTGGCGATAACATGGATTTGGCCCTCGCTTACACGGTAAAAGCCAAGCTGGAACAAGATGGAGGCAAGCGCCTGGAGAACTGGCAATTACAAGCATTAACCCATGCCTGCCGAGAGGCCAAAGAAAAATTATTCACGCATGCAGAATTAGAAACTATCCCGCTGGTAATTGCCAGCCGTGGCTCGTCCTTAATCGGAGGCACTTTGCGCAGTGAATTAAACCGCGAGGAACTCAACAGGGTTCTTGTAGAAGGCTTTCTGCCAGTAGTAGGCATCCACGACAAGCCACAATCAAGACCACGCAGTGGCTTACGTAGTACGGGTTTACCTTATGCTCAAGATGCAGCTATCAGCAGGCATCTAGCTGCGTTTTTATCCAAACAATTACATGCAGCAGGTGAATTTAAAGATATTAATACACCTGAGCATGCTAGTTTTTTGCACCCCACCGGAGTGTTATTCAATGGCGGCGTCCTTAAATCTGAAAATTTGGCGCAACGCTTATTAGCTATTTTAAATGGTTGGCTGGAAGCAGACAAAGCCCCAGAGGCCCGTTTATTACAGGGAGCCGATCTAGATTTAGCCGTTGCCAGAGGCGCGGCCTATTACGGGCATGTTCGTAAAGGAAAAGGGGTACGTATCAAAGGCGGTACAGCAGCAGCTTATTATGTGGGTGTTGAAAGTGCCATGCCAGCTGTACCCGGTTTGCCACCGGAAATTGAAGCATTATGCATTGCGGCGTTTGGCATGGAAGAAGGCAGTGAGCAAGTACTACCCAATGATGAATTTGGCCTGGTCATTGGAGAGCCTGTCCGCTTTCGTTTTTTTGCGTCTAAAACACGCCGTAGCGATAGTGTAGGTAGCCGTTTAGAAGCTTGGGATGCCGAGGAACTTGAGGAACTAAACGAAATAGAAATTACGCTACCTGAAGAGGGTCAACGTAGTGGCGAAGTGGTGCCTGTCAATTTATCAGCAGCCATCACTGAAGTGGGAACATTAGAATTACGTGCAGTATCACGCCTCAATCCACACCAACACTGGAAAATTGAATTTGAGGTGCGCGAAAATCGATAATCAATGGCAATTACCACGTGAGAAAGGACGCTCATCCTGCAACGGGCCAGGTTAAACGGTCTTTCGCACGACATTGGATTGGCTTAAGTTAAACTCAAGCATCCAGTAAGGTAATTCGCCTTTGCGTATTCTTTATTCAACATAAACAGATTAAGACCATACTCTAACAATCAAGATCAATCAAAAATAGCTTCGTAGGTATAGCCATTACTTTCCAGAATTTCTTTTAATCGTTTCAGGCCATCCATTTGAATTTGTCTGACCCTTTCTCTGGTAACACCTAATTCCCAAGCTACTTGTTCCAACGTTTCGTTTTCATAGCCACACAAGCCATAGCGGCGACAAATCACGTCACGTTGTTTATCTGCCAACTGATGTAACCAATGTGCTAAGTTTTTATGGATAGCATTGTCTTGTAAAATTTCCATCGGCGAATGACTTTCATCATCGGACAGAGTTTCTAACAAGGTTTTATCGGAATCTTTACTGCTTGAAACATCAACTGAGCTGACACGCTCATTGAGTTTCAGCATTTTACTGACGGTGTCTACCGGTTTATCTAAATGTCTGGCTATGTCTTCAACCGTAGGCTCATGATCGAGCTGCTGAGTCAGTAGGCGCTGCGCCTTTAAATAAACATTCATTTCTTTTACAACATGAATAGGCAGACGTATAGTACGCGTCTGATTCATGATAGCTCTTTCGATCGTTTGTCTGATCCACCAGGTTGCATAGGTGGAAAATCTAAATCCACGATCAGGATCAAATTTTTCAACGGCTCTAATTAAGCCCAGATTCCCTTCTTCAATCAAATCCAGCAATGGTAATCCACGATTCAGATAACGGCGTGATATTTTTACTACCAACCGTAAATTACTTTCTATCATGATTTTACGAGCGCTCTCATCTCCATTTAAAGCTCGCTTACCATAGATTTTTTCTTCATCAGCACTCAAAAGCTTCGATTTGCTTAAATCATTCAGATAGGCACGAGTCACATCAAAATTTGAATCGTTCTGCGAATCGGTATTATCACTATCTACCAGTTTAAAAACTTCTGGTACATCGCTTATATCGAGATCAGAGATATCATCATCAATGTCATCAAAACACATTAAATCGGGTACATCCAACTCTTTTGCTACATTTAATACTTCTTCCATCATGAGTAGTCTCCGGGTAAGGACTTGCAATATCAGACCGATCAGACTGTAGTGCTACCTATGCAATTTATTAAATCACACTAAAAAAATGCGAAGTAAATAGCAAACATTAGCATTAATTCGTGCAACATTACACAACATCTAACAAAACGGCCCGTAAAAACACAATGACAGTTTAACTTTAAAATATCTGTGTTATCAATTGATAATATTGCCGTTTTTTGCGGGCAAATTCACCTTTTTAACAATTTTTTACTAAAAATGCGGGTATTATTTTTTCGTTAAAAAAATAGATCAGATTACATTTACTGTGTCAATATTTTTATTTGCCGTTTTATTTGGCTGAGGTCACAGTTTACAAATTCAATAAATTAACTACACCGCATAAATTTTCTAAGAATTTAATAAAACTTTTTTAGCCAAATTTATTTGCGCAGCAAGATAATCAGACCCACCTTTATCAGGATGAACACGTGCGATCAATTTACGATGAGCAGCAATAATATCTGCTGCACTGGCACCTGCTTTAAGCCCCAAAATATCCAATGCTTCTTGTTGAGTAATAGCGGCAGATCTAAAATTTTCTGAATCAGATTTTTGCTGTTTTTTTGCAGACTTGAAAAAAGTCCATAATTTATGCAGATGGGGCATATATCTTAATAAAACTGGAGCCAACCGCAACCCCGTTGCAAACACCACACCCAATAATGCAAACAACCAGTTCAAGCGCCCAGACAGAACTAATGCCACTAACAATAGCAAGCCTAGACCTGTCAGTATTTTTTTCAGCCATACCTTGATTTGCTCTGGACTGACTTTTTTTAACCAAGGCAACACCCATACCAGCATTACCATGACAATGATAAGCCCTCCTAGCAGATAAATACGTATCATCCGAAACCCTCTGTTTCTAATTGCATTAAGTGCTTCCAAACAATGATTTACACCACAACACTCTTTACAAGCTAAGCCGTTGCTAGCACTTCAGTAGCAACTCAAATAGAATATGACCACTTTGCACCATCCTAACTCGCAATGTTGACTAATCAACCACCCGTTCTTGGTTTCGCTGCTTTCAGTGGCGCAGGCAAAACCACCCTGCTCACCCACATTCTTCCCATTCTAAACCAACATGGCTTAAGAGTAGGCGTCATTAAAGCCAGCCATCATGATTTTGATGTTGACCAACCAGGTAAAGACAGTTACAAACTGCGCAAGGCTGGAGCAACCCCTGTAATGCTGGTCTCACCCTACCGCCGCGTCGTAATCACCGAGCTAACCAATAATGCCGACCTTGATTTAGCCACACAGCTTGCAGCATTTCCAAGTGACGGATTAGATTTGATATTAATAGAAGGCTTTAGAGAAGCCCCTATACCTAAAATTGAAGTACATCGCTCACAGCTGGGCAAGCCTTTACTCTATCCTAATGATAAGCACATAATCGCTATCGCCTGCGATTCATTGTTACCATCCCCAATCTCAATTCCTTGTCTGGATTTAAATAATCCAGAACAAATTTGTGAATACATTTTGCAACACTTTTTTGCTAAAGGGTTTAACAGTGGCGATGACAAAGACAAGCTGCTATCACAAGAAAAATGATTAGCAATTTACTCATTGTGTTTCGCTTGGCATAATAGTCTGATTTTGATTGACAACCAAGCTTGCCAGCCACTAGCTAGCATGACTTACATCAAAGTTTGAATTTATATGCAGTTTTTTTGTCTTACCTTTCCCTCGATGTTTAGGTAAAAATGTTTACCAAAACTTACCCACTATTTTCAGGAATTCCATTATGTCCAAATCAGTCACATTACAAGTAATCGGCATGAAATGCGGAGGCTGCGAAAACTCCCTAACTACAAAACTTTCGGCGCTTAATGGCATTTTTTCCGTTAAAGCATCCCATCAGGACAAACAAGTTCAAGTCGATTACAATCCTGATGAAATTGATCTTGATGAGATTGAAGACGCCATTTCTGATGCTGGTTTTAAAGTTGAATCCTAAAGCAACAACGCTTAACAATACACTATTGGGAACTTCGAAAAACCACCTTTCGATAGGCTCAGGGCGAACGGTGGCATTTATATATTAATAACTTACCGTTCACATTGAGCCTGTCGAAGCACAAAAGCCAGGTTTTTCTAGGTTCCCTGGAGTAAAAACATGTCAGCACATCAACTAGCGAATTCGGCGTTTTTTCATGGCTGAAGACGGTGTTTCCTTATCGAAAGCGGAAGAATATAACAGCGCATGTCACTGCCTAACCCTTAACCGCAAAGCTTTAGAAGAGCAGCTTAGCCGTGTCGACAATCGCGGTGATTTATATCGAATGCTGATTGACGAACGACCGCATCTAATTGCAAACTCAGCCGTTTTTGTCAACAAAGCACATCTAAACAAACAACTGGAAATTATCTGGGCGCTGGAAAAAGTAATCGCCATGCCAGCCTTTCAGAAACAAGTTCTAAACTATGCACCGCAAATTGCACAATTTCAACCTAAAGCATTTGGCGCTTTTGTGGGTTACGATTTTCACCTAGCTGCAGACGGACCCAAGCTAATCGAGATTAACTCAAATGCGGGAGGACCTTTAATCAATAGCTTAATAAGTCACGCCCAACATGCCTGTTGCAAAAAAATAGGTAGCCGACAATTTGACCATGCAAACCTTACAGAAAAGTTTATAGATGATCCCGAAAATTCATTTATAGCAATGTTTTATCAGGAATGGCAAGCAGAGCGCGGCACGCAGCCTTTACATACTATTGCTATCGTTGATGACGAGCCAAACAACCAATATCTGCTACCCGAATTTATATTATTTAAACATTTATTCGAACAACAGGGTATTTGTGCGGTCATTTGCGACCCATCCGAGCTTCATTATCATAATGGCGCAATTTGGCACGGAGCACTGAAGATCGACCTAATTTATAATCGCTTAACGGACTTTAGCCTGGAACAGCCTAAACTAGAATCGTTGCGCGCCGCTTATCTGGCTAGTGACGTGGTACTTACACCTCACCCCAGAAATCATGCCATTTACGCGGACAAACGTAATTTAACTTGGCTTTGTAATACCGATTTTTTAGAGCGTATTGGCGTTGAAACAGCCATCCGTGACATCCTTATACAAGGAATAGCCCATACCGAGCAGGTTAATATCCAAAAAGCAGAGATACTTTGGTCCACACGCAAATCTTTATTTTTCAAACCCTGCCGAGGATTTGGCAGCAAAGCGGCCTATCGTGGCGACAAATTAACCAAACAGGTATTTAGTTATATATTAGAAAATGACTATGTGGCACAGACACTGATAAAACCTAGCGAAAGGCACTTGGAAATCGGACAGGATATTGTGAAAATGAAGCTCGATTTACGCCACTATGTGTATAAAGGTCAAACACAACTGATTTGCGCACGACTCTATCAAGGTCAAACCACTAATTTTCGAACGCCTGGCGGTGGTTTTGCACCCGTAGTGATTATTTAAAGATTGGAATCACTTGCATTTCCTTTAAGCAGCAACGAGTACAGTCGAAAACTACAAACTCTGTATGTGTCCTATCATATCGGCAAGATAGTTGATCATTTGCCCAATTAATACATGCAGATCATCCAACATACTTTGCAAGGCACTAAGAAAGGTACTATGGCTAAAATTGGCGTTTCGATAAAAACTAAAACCTTTATGTATGGTATTGATTCCCATACCTATCATAATCAAGGCGGCGGCTTTATACATAAAACCTCGCAATTTAGCGCTGATTTTACCAAATGCTAGACTGATAAAAAGCATCATAGGTAAGGTACCGGCACCAAATACTAGCATAAGCGCCCCTCCCTCCAGCAAAGTATGGGCAGAAGTGGCTTTAACGGCCATGGCAAAAGTTAAAGGGCAAGGCATTAAGCCATTTAAAAACCCTGAGAGTATGGCTCCTAACACAGGCCCCATTTGCCTGGAACTGGCATAGCCTTTACGCAAAGCCTGCATAGGAATTAGCCTTATAGTGGCTTGCCAAGGAGTCCAGCCCAAAATCCCGAACGCCAAAACAATCACGACCATACCAATAAACATTTGCAGAATGCTCTGTATTTCGCCAAATATGCCACTGTCCACCAACACCACACCCAGCATTGCGGCAGAAATACCAATTAGACCGTAGACACTGATACGGGTAAATTGGTATGCAATATAAGGCCAAATACTTTTGGTTTTGCCAGTATTCATAAAATAGCCGGACACCAGCGCACCGCACATTCCCAAGCAGTGTCCACTACCTAAAAATCCAGCAATAAATGCCAAGGTGTAATCGAATCCAGAGGCAGTGACAATATCAGCCATACCCTGCATAGCGTGCATACCGTGATCCATGCCAGCCATACTATGATCCATACCATTCATGGAATGATCCATACCGGACATGCCTTCCATATTATGTTCCATTTATTTACTGAGCCTGAGTGAATTAACGATAACGGAAACAGAACTTAAAGCCATGGCAGCTGCAGCAATCATGGGGTTGAGCTTACCCAAGGCAGCAACTGGAATAGCAATAGTGTTGTAACCAAACGCCCAAAACAAATTCTGTTTTATAACGCGAAGGGTAAACGTACTGAGCTCAATAGTCTCAGTCACTTTGGAAATATCTCCTTGTACCAAAGTCAAATCAGCTGATTCAATAGCGATGTCAGTGCCACTACCTATGGCAAAACCCACATCGGCGGCAGCCAAAGCAGGGGCATCGTTGATACCGTCACCTATCATGCCAACCAAATAACCCTCAGTTTGTAACTGACGGATGATTTCCAGTTTTTCATTGGGTTTGACGTTAGCAATGACATCAGTTATACCAACACGCTTAGCGATATAGTAAGCGGTTTTTTCAGTATCACCCGTTACCATCATGGTTTTGATGCCCAACTGGTGTAAGCGGGTGATAGCAGCGGCGGATTCAGGGCGCTGATTATCTGCAATGGCAAAAACCGCTGCTTCCTGGCCATCAATGGCCATATAAACGGCTGTTTTACCTTGTTCGGCAAAGACATCTGCCTGCACTGATAACGCTGATACCCGAACTTTCTGGCTTTTCAGCCAACTTTGGTTGCCAAGCAATATTATGTGTTCGGACACACTTGCGCGAATACCGGAGCCGGTTTCGCTATAAAAATAGGCGCTTTCGACCAGATTAATCTCAGCTTCACGCGCATGAGCAACAATCGCTCTACCGAGAAAATGTTCAGAATTATATTCTGCCGATGCTGCCAGTAAAATAATTTCGGCTTCGGTCATGGATGATAAATTAAAAATATCACTGACTTTGGGCTTACCCTCGGTAATAGTGCCGGTTTTGTCGAACACCATAGCATTGAGTTTGCTAGCAACTTCCAGGCTTTCGCCATTACGAACATAAACACCTTTTTTAGCAGCCTGACCAGTGCCTACCATAATAGCAGCAGGTGTCGCCAGACCGAGCGCACAAGGGCAGGCAATCAATAATACGGTAATGGCATTGCCGAAAGCGAATGCAAATGGCACCCCAACCAACAGCCAGCCCACCAAAGTAACGGCAGATACCCCCATCACGGCTGGAACAAAAACCGCCGAAATTTTATCCACTTGTTTCTGAATAGGCAACTTGGCGGATTGAGCCTGATCGACCATATGTACGATACCTGCCAGCACAGTATTCATACCTGTAGCAGTCACTTTAATATGCAAAACGCCACTGCCATTAACACAACCACCTATCACTGTCTGCCCTATACTTTTAACCACTGGCATACTTTCACCAGTGACCATGGCCTCATCCACTGTAGAAAGACCATACACGACAACACCATCTGTGGGTATTTTTTCACCCGGCCGCACCAACAGTAGATCGTCAACCTGTACCTCATCAACATCAACTATTTGTTCCACTCCATTTTTTAACAGATTAGCCATTTGTGGTTGTAAATCAACCAGCTTACGAATAGCTTCACCCGCTTGGCCCTTAGCCCGTTCTTCTAAATAACGTCCTAACAAAACTAAGGCAATAATGGTGGATGCTGCTTCGAAATAGACGTGTCCACGACGCCTAAACAAGGCGGGAAGACTATAAGCATAGGCTGAACCAACGCCCAAAGCAATTAAGGTATCCATGTTGGCAGTACGCTGCTTGGAAAGTCGATATGCTTTATCAAAAAAGGGCTTTCCGGTCCCAAACACCACTTGTGAGGTTAATATAAATTGTAGCCAATGCATCCAGGGAGAGGGAGACATTGACATTACCAAAGCAACTACGGGAACTGTTAAAAGCCCTGCCCATACGAATCGACGTCGGGCTGCGTCAATTCGATTACACTCCTTTTCAATCAGTTTTTTCCTTTGCGATAAAGTGTCGATCAATAAGGCGCTATAGCCAAGGCTTTCAATTTTTTCAATCACTTCAAGTTTGCTTAATTGACCTCGTACCGAGAGAGTTTCGGTGGCAAAATTGACACTGACCGTTTTTACTCGTGCGTCACGATTCAACACCATTTCGATTAATAATGCACAGGAAGCGCAGCTCATACCCTCCACAGCCAAATCAACTTCCTGCAAAGGTCCGTTAAACTCTTTTTTAAGTTGAGAAGTGATGGTGTGTTGCTTTTGACCAATATTACCCAGTACCGCATCCAATAAAATTAATAAATTTTTCTTGGGTAAGCGACGGGAATCGAATTCAATAGTCACTGAACCAATCGCAAATACCGAATTTACCCGAGTAATTTCAGGACGTTTTTTCAGCAGAATTTCAAAAATATAACCGCGTTCTCTATCATTCGCCAGTACTGGAGAAATAATACGAATACGGTTATTTAACTGGTGTTTAAGGTAAAAATTTTTATATTTCAGGCAGTCATCAACCATTATGTTTAAATCCTAAATCTTAGCTCATCCGGTTTGTTCCAAGACATCCACTGTTACAGAATGTAAACGTTATTTTTTTCGCCGTGAACGTACCAACAAAAAGAACATATAAAAAGTTGCTAACCATTCATAGCGATATACAAAAGGCCTTACTAGCCATTCTTGCGTGATACGCGTCCAGTGCGCTTTAATTAAATACAAAACTAAAATATCGTTTAGGAAATCGATAGTGGCTTTTTCAGGATCTCTAATTAAGGCTCTAGGCCCCTTAGTCGTTAATTTTCCAACAATTTTAACTGCCTGAAAAGTTTCTTTGGCTGCTTGATATTTCTCACCAAACCATCGGCTAATGCGGGTGCTTTTTAGCCGTTGCTTAAGTTTTGACCGACCTGGCTTAGGCAATACCAGCTGTTTTTGCGACTCGAACCAGCCTTGGCTCTCCAATTCAGTTAAAATTTGAAATAATTGTTTGGCTAACTCGGAAAATGTGCAGATAGAAGAATGGAAACGAATGGAAAGTTTGTTCTGACTGCGATACAAGTGCACCGAATATACACCCTTTATAGCCAGAATTTGCTCTGTTAGCAACTGAGCAATTTTTTTCTCACAGGCACGTGGCGGTATCTGAAACCGTACATGTTCATTATCGCGATAGCGCAATACAAATTCTTTTTGGATAGTCATTTCAATACAACATAAAAGAAAAACGGGCGAACCTATTTATCAGGTGACGCCCGTTTCACATTAATAAATTTTCCAACGAACCCATTTATCAATAATACATAGGATTACTGACTTTCTTTTGTCTCAGCGACGATATCTTCCAAGTTTTCTTTTTGATGCAGAATAAAATCTTTACCAGCATCAAGGGTATTAGTTGCGCTACTAATAATTTCTTTTCTATATTTATAGACAACAAAACCTGCAACGACACCTAAACCAAAA